>NZ_JALBGW010000158.1:0-10921 GCF_023006485.1 Neorhizobium sp. BETTINA12A | reverse complement strand
GCCCGCAACCTCGTCACCGGCCCGCGGCTGGTCTTCATGGACGAGCCGACCGGCGGCCTCGACGTCTCGGTCCAGGCGCGCCTGCTCGATCTCGTGCGCGGCCTCGTCAACGATCTCGGCCTGTCGGCGATCGTCGTCACCCACGATCTTGCGGTCGCCCGCCTCCTGTCCCACCGGATGATGGTGATGAAGGACGGCTATGTGATCGAGCACGGGCTGACGGACCGGGTGCTCGACGATCCGCGCGAGCCTTATACCCAGCTTCTCGTCTCTTCCATTCTTCAGGTCTGAGGAAAAACGATCATGGCAACTCCCCTCGTCGTTTCCGAGGTCTTCAAGAGCTTCACCATGCATCTGCGCGACGGCATCAAGCTGCCGGTCGTCAACGATGTGAACTTTTCCGTCGCGAGCGGCGAATGCGTCGTGCTCGGCGGCCCTTCGGGCATCGGCAAGAGCTCGATCCTGAAGATGCTCTATGGCAACTACGCCGTCGATGCCGGGCAGATCCTGGTCGACCACAAGGACCGGCTCGTCGATATCGCCCGCGCTGATCCGCGTACCGTGCTCGACGTGCGCCGCCATACGCTCGGTTATGTCAGCCAGTTCCTGCGCACCGTCCCGCGTGTCTCCGCGCTCGACGTGGTCGCCGAACCGCTGGTCGCCCGCGGTATCGCAGCGCCGGAAGCACGCGACAAGGCGGCCGAGCTCCTGGCCAAGCTCAACCTGCCGCGAGAACTCTGGACCTTGCCGCCCGCCACGTTTTCGGGCGGCGAACAGCAGCGGGTCAACATTGCCCGCGGTTTCATCACCAGCCACCGAATCCTGCTCCTCGACGAGCCGACCGCTTCGCTCGACGCCGTCAACCGGCGCGTCGTCGTGGACATGATCGCGGACAAGAAACGCGAGGGCGTCGCCCTTCTCGGCATCTTCCACGACGAGGAAGTGCGCGAGGCGGTGGCAGACCGCGTTCTCGACGTCTCCCAATTTTCTCCGCGAAAGGCAGTCGCCGCATGAGCGTCAAGGTGGGGCTCGAGCCCGCAATCCACGAAACGGCAAACGTCAGCAATTCCACGCTCGGCCCGTATACGGAAGTTTCCGAACGCTGCCGCATCAGCGAGGCCGAGATCGGCGCCTATTCCTATATCATGCAGGACGGCTCGATCTGGTGCGCAACGATCGGCAAGTTCGTCAACATGGCGGCCTCCGTGCGCATCAACGCCACCAATCATCCGACCTGGCGGGCGACGCTGCACCACTTCACCTATCGCGCCGCCAGCTACTGGGACGATGCCGAGGACGAGAAGAGCTTCTTCGAATGGCGGCGCGACCATCGCGTCACCATCGGCCATGACGTGTGGATCGGCCATGGCGCCACCGTGCTACCGGGTGTCACTGTCGGCAACGGTGCGGTGATCGGCGCCGGTGCGGTCGTCTCGAAGGACGTCGCGCCCTATACGATCGTCGGCGGCGTGCCGGCTAAACTCATCCGCGAGCGTTTCACAAAAGCGGTCGGCGAGGCGATGGACCGGCTTGCCTGGTGGGACTGGGATCACCTGAAACTGAGAGGTGCTCTCGATGATTTCCGGGCACTTTCGGCAGAGGAATTCGTGTCCCGTCATGCCACGT
This sequence comes from Neorhizobium sp. BETTINA12A, assembly GCF_023006485.1. Classification (NCBI taxonomy): domain Bacteria; kingdom Pseudomonadati; phylum Pseudomonadota; class Alphaproteobacteria; order Hyphomicrobiales; family Rhizobiaceae; genus Neorhizobium; species Neorhizobium sp. BETTINA12A. Next base: position 9,295 of record NZ_JALBGW010000158.1, on the reverse strand, counting down.
AACGGAAGCGTGACGGGCACTTTCGGAATATAATAAAATCGACATAAAACCGACATTCAGACTTCATCAACCATCGCTATCGAGCACTCAGAAAAAGGCTGAATTGGCGAGAGAGCATGAAGTTCGAGTTGAGGGACATCACCCGCCGTTTCGGCGACCGTATCGCGGTGAGCGCCGTGAACGTCGAGATTCCCCAAGGCCAGATGGTCGGCATCATCGGCCGCTCCGGCGCCGGCAAATCGACCCTGCTGCGCATGATCAACCGTCTGCAGGAGCCCAGTTCCGGCTCCATCTACTTCAACGGCGCCGAAGTCTCCTCCCTCAAGGGCCGGGCATTGCGCAACTGGCAGCGCGACTGCGCGATGATCTTCCAGCAGTTCAACCTGGTGCCGCGCCTCGACGTGATGACCAATGTGCTGCTCGGCCGTCTCAATCACCGTTCGACGACCATGAGCCTCTTGAAAATCTTCAGCCGTGACGAGCGCGTCATGGCGATGGCGGCGCTCGAGCGGCTCGGCATCGAACAGACGGCGTTGCAGGCTGCCGGAACATTGTCGGGCGGACAGCAACAGCGCGTGGCGATTGCCCGTGCGCTGGTGCAGGCGCCGAAAATGATGCTCGCCGACGAGCCGATCGCCTCGCTCGATCCGCTCAATGCCAAGATCGTCATGGACGCGTTACGCGACATCAACGAGCGCGAAGGCATCACTGTCATCACCAATCTGCACACGCTCGACACTGCCCGCAGCTATTGCGAACGGATTATCGGCATGGCGGGCGGCCGCGTCGTCTTCGACGGACCGCCGCAGGAGCTCAATGCCAATGCGGTGCGCGAGATCTACGGCTCCGACAGGGATGGCGCCGGGATCGACGAGACGATGACGTCGACCAGCCTCGCCTCCACCCGTCGCGGCGAGGCTCCGGTCGCGATCGACACATCCGGCATGATGGCCGAAGCCGCCGCCATGCGCTGACCTGTTTCCGGCTGCCGACCCGCGGCCGGAAGACTGACGCCCTTTCCGGGTTGACCACCCCAATCACCAAAGGAGACTTCCATGTCTGCATTCCGCAAGATCCTGATGGCGACGATCGCCATCGCTGCCGTCGCCGGCCAGGCCCACGCCCAGAGCGCACCCGTTCTGCGCATCGGCCTCGATGGCGGCGAAAACGAAGCCGACCAGGTTCGCCGCACCGAATGCGTCAAGCCGGGCCTGATCGCCGCGACCGGCGCTTCGGATGTCAAGCTCTTCCCGTCGCCGAACTATAACGGCGTCATCCAAGGCCTGCTCGGCGGCACGATCGACCTCGCCGTCATGGGTGCATCCTCCTACGCTTCGATCTACATCAAGGACCCGAACGCCGTTACCCCGGTCCTGACAACCAAACAGGCCGACGGTTCGACCGGCTACTACTCGATCATGGTTGCCCGCAAAGATTCGGGCATCAAGACGCTCGCCGATGCCAAGGGCAAGAAGATCGGCTTTGCCGATCCGGACTCGACCTCCGGTTACCTCGTACCGAACGTCTCCCTGCCGAAGGACATCGGCATGCCGGTCAAGCAGTACTTCTCCGAAACCGGTTTCGGCGGCGGCCACGAGAACCTCGTTCTCGGCATTCTCGACAAGAAGTTTGACGTCGGCACCACCTTCGGTTCGGCTGTCGGCGACTGGGCGCAGGGCTACTCGTCCGGCAACCTGCACATCATGGTCACCAAGGGCCTGCTCGACATGGACGACATCGTCCAGGTCTGGAAGTCCCCGCTCATCCCGAACGGCCCGCTGATGGTTTCCAACAAGCTTTCGGACGACATGAAGAAGAAGGTGACCGCCTACTTCGCCGAGCTGCCGAAGAAGGACAAGGCCTGCTTCGAGAGCTTCACGGGCGGCGGCTACGTCGACTGGTCGCCGGTCGACCAGAAGTTCTACCAGACCATCATCGACGCTCGTAAGGCCGTCATCGGCGGCTGATCCAGCGCCTGATCAATATCTTGGCGGCGGCATCATGACGATGCCGCCGCTCGTTCAACAAGGATGCCCAGAATGGCGCACGTGGCCGAACCCGCTCAACTCAGCGGGCTGCAGGAAAGCTCCCGCACCATCCTCGACCATTACCAGCAACAGGTGCGGACCCGGCGGATCTATACCGTCGTCTCCATTGTGGTTTTCCTGATCGTGCTCGCTGCGTCGCTGGATTTCGCCAACCAAGCCAATTCCGGCAAGTTCTTCGAACGTCTTCCCTATTTCTTCGACTTCATCAAGAGCTTCGTGCCGAACAGCCCGCTGGAGATTTTTCGCGCCATGTTCGACCTGCCGTCGCCCTATGCCGACGGCTCGATCAAGTTCGACTACACGAGCGACCGCGTCTGGATCACCGACAGCTTCTACATTCCGAACTTCTTCTATCAGCTCGCCATTACCCTCAATATCGCGATCGTTTCGACCATTCTCGGCTCGACCGGCGCCTTCCTGCTCTGCTTCTTCGCTTCCTCCAACCTCGTCGGCTCGCGGGCAGTGCGTTGGGGAGTGCGGCGGATCATGGAAATCATGCGCGCCTTCCCGGAGATCGTCATCGCCGGCCTTCTCGCCGCCATCCTGTCGATCGGTCCGATCGCGGCGATCATCGCGGTCTCCTTCCACACCATCGGCGCGCTCGGAAAGCTGTTCTTCGAAGTGGTCGAGAATGCCGACATGAGGCCGGACGAGGGCCTGCGGGCCTCGGGCTCCAGCTGGCTGGAGCGCGTCCGCTTCGCGATCCTGCCGCAGGTCCTGCCGAATTTCGTGTCCTACACGCTGCTGCGCACCGAGATCAATGTCCGCGCCTCGACCATTATCGGCGCCGTCGGCGGCGGCGGCATCGGTGAGGTGTTCAGCCTGTCGATCGGTCGAGACCACGCCGCCAAGACCTATGCGATCATCATCCTTCTCCTGGTCACCGTCATCTGCGTCGACCAGTTCTCGGCCTGGCTGCGCCGCCGGCTGATCGGCAGGCAATCGTTCGAATTCGGCCGGGGAGCCGCCTGATGTCCACTCTCGCCGTCAATGCCGCAGATCGCGAACGCCTGCTCACCGCCTATCCGGAAGTCTTTCACCGCAGCTTCATGCAGCGCTGGGGCCTGGCGATCGCCGCCGTTGCGGTCTTCGTCTACCTCGCCTTCTGCTTTTCCTTCTTCAACGTCATCCCCACCTTCGTCAACGGCAACTGGGACCGCGCGGCGATCTACATCCAGGACTGGTATTCCTGGCGGGCCCAGCCGCGCCTGCGCTTTCAGAACGGCCAGGTCGTGCCGCAATGGACCAGCCGCCGCCAATATCCCGAGGGTGCTGCGATCGACTGGCTGAAGCCGACCTCGAACGGCGGCTACACGGTCCTTTTCGGCGGCGAGAACCGCCTGGAAGTGACCCCAAGCCAGGTCGATGTCTATATCGACGGCAAGCTCTATCCCGTCGCGATCAACGGGGACCGGGCGTCTCTGCCGGCAGGTGCGCCGGCGCGGATGGAGCAGGACGACAACAAGGTCAATGTCCGGTTCGGTTTTGCCGGCCAGGCGGAAATCCGCAGCAACCAGGTCTATATCCAGCGGCGCTTTCTCGGCTGGGCGAATTTCTTCTTCGACACCCACTCACCGTTCTGGGGCCGCAGCTTCACCGGCGTCGCCGGGCTTATGTTCTTCGGCGAGCGACTCGATCCGGCTCAATCCAATGCCTCGCTGGCTCTCGACAACTTCCTGAACAATGGCAGCTGGCAGCACGGCGATATTCTCTCCAAGCTAATGCAGACGCTGGTCATGGCCTTTGTCGGCACGCTGTTTGCCACCCTCGTCGCCTTCCCGCTCGCCTTCGTCGCGGCGCGCAATATCACCACAAGCCGGCCGATGAACTGGGGGATGAAGCGCTTCTTCGACTTTCTGCGCTCCATCGACATGCTGATCTGGGCCTTGTTCTTCACCCGCGCCTTCGGCCCGGGGCCGTTGCCGGGGATCGCCGCCATCTTCTTCACGGACACCGGCGCGCTCGGCAAGGTCTATTCGGAAGCGCTGGAGAATGTCGACGACAAGCAGCGCGAGGGCGTCAAGTCGGTGGGAGCCGCGCCGGTCATCGTGCAGCGCTACGGCGTCGTGCCGCAGGTCCTGCCTATTTTCATCTCACAATCGCTGTATTTCTGGGAGTCCAACACCCGTTCGGCGACGGTGATCGGCGCTGTCGGAGCCGGCGGTATCGGCCTCAAGCTGCTCGAATCCATGAAGACCAATGCCGACTGGGACAAGGTCGCCTACATGGTCCTGCTGATCCTTCTCGTGGTCTTCGTCTTCGACAACCTCTCGAATGCGCTGCGTTCGCGGGTCATGGGCAAAAAGGGTCACTGACCGGCCGGATTATCATCATTCTGTCACGGAAATCTTTTAGCCGAAGGTCCTGTTTCGCCGGCCGGTAGACAGCTAAGGTCAGCCGGCCTTCTCCTGATTCCGGAATCCCGTTTTGCGCTACGCTCTCTATTTTTCGCCCGCCGAAAACCATCCGCTGACGAAGGCGGCAGCGCGTTGGCTCGGCCGTGACGCCTTTACCGCAGAGACGTTTCCGACGCCTGATGTCGAAGGATTGGCCCGCGACACCGTCCATGAACTGACTGCCGATCCGCGCCGCTATGCCTTTCATGCGACGCTCAAGGCGCCGTTCGAACTGCATCCCGACCGGACGGAGGCCGAGCTCATCGATGCCGCCGAACGCTTTGCCGCAGAGACCACGGAGTTCGACATCCCGAACGTCATCGTCGGCCAGCTGGGGCGGTTCTTCGCGCTGGTGCCTGACACGATTTATCCGGAGCTCCAGCATTTCGCCGGACGCGTCGTCGAAGAGTTCGAACATTTTCGCGCGCCGCTGTCGGAGGACGATATCGCACGGCGGAAACCTGATATGTTAAGCTCTGCCCAGCGCGCCAATCTTGATCGCTGGGGTTATCCTTATGTCATGGACGAGTTCCGCTTCCACATGACGCTGACGGGCCAAGTCCCGGCCGAGGAGGCACCTGCCATGCGCCGCGAGCTCGATCGGCGCTTCGCCGATTTCGCCAACGCACCGCTGACCGTCGATGGGCTTGCCATCTTCGCCGAGCCCGAGCGCGGCGCCCCCTTCATCGCCCATCGCTGGCTTCGGCTGGCGTCCGCCTTCGAAAACAGAAAGACCGCATCATGACCGCCGAACTCGTGCTCACCAATGCCCGCATCGTGCTCGAGGACAGCGTGATCTCCGGTTCAGTCCAGATCCGGAACGGCAAGATCACCGATATCTCGGAAGGCAATGTCCATACTGGCGAGGATTTCGAGGGCGATTATCTGATCCCGGGCCTGGTCGAACTTCATACCGACCATCTGGAACAGCATTATTCGCCGCGTCCGGGCGTGCGCTGGAACACCACGGCGGCGATCCAGGCCCATGACGCACAGATCGCTACCTCCGGCATCACCACCGTCTTCGACTGCCTGCGCATGGGCGCCGACGAGGACGGCGGTTTTGCCCATGGCGAAATGCGGGACATGGCGGACGCGATTGCCGCCGCCGCCGCCTACGGCCGCCTGCGTTCCGAACACTTCCTGCATCTGCGCTGCGAAGTCTCCGCCGACAATTGCATGGAGCATTTCGTCGACTTCGAGAACGATCCGCATGTCCGGCTCGTCTCGCTGATGGATCACGCACCGGGCCAGCGGCAGTTCCAGACCATGGATCAGTACACCTTGTATTACCAGAAGAAGCGCGGCCTCAGCGACGAGGCATTCGCCGCCTTCGTGGCCAAACGCCAGGGAGAATCGGCACGCAACGCGACACCGCACCGCGCGGCGATCTCGAAGGTCTGCGCCGAGCGTGGCATCACTGTCGCAAGCCATGACGACGCGACGCTTTCCCATGTGGGCGAAGCGATCGACAACGGCGTTCGGCTGGCGGAATTCCCGACCAGTTTCGATGCGGCAAAGGCTTCCCACGAAGCGGGCATGAGCGTGCTGATGGGTGCGCCGAACATCGTTCGCGGCAAGTCGCATTCCGGCAATATCGCCGCCCGCGACCTTGCCGAGCGGGGCGTGCTCGACGTGCTCTCCTCCGATTACGTGCCGCTCAGCCTGCTGCATGCACCCTTCGTGCTTGCCGCAGAGGTCGAAAGCATCTCGCTGCCGAAGGCGCTCGCCATGGTGACGTCGACCCCTGCCCGTACAGTCAGCCTCGATGATCGCGGCCGGATCGCGACGGGCCTGCGCGCCGATATCGTTCGCGTCCATCACGAAGAGGGCGTTCCCGTCTCCCGCGCCGTCTGGCGGGAAGGCCGGCGGGTCGCCTGATGGACGCCAGGCCGACAACAATGGAATCGGAGCGACGCGGCTGCATGGTCGCCGTCGTCGGCCCGAGCGGGGCCGGCAAGGACACGCTGATGGCCTATGCCGCCCGGTTCTTCGAGGGCCGCGATGACGTCGTCTTCGTGCGGCGGATTATCACTCGCGATGCCGCCGCCGGCGGCGAGGATCACGACGGCGTTTCCGAAGCGGAATTCGAAGCTCTGGAAAGGGCCGGCCGTTTTGCGGTCTCCTGGGGTGCCCACGGCCTGCGATACGGCATTCCCGCCGAGACGAAAGAGGCCATGGCAAGAGGCCAGCTGGTCGTCGCCAACGGCTCGCGTTCCGCGCTTGCCCAGTTCAAAGATACCTATCCGTCGCTCGTGGTCATCAACATCACCGCCAGCCTGAACGTGCTCGCCGCCCGGCTCGAAGCGCGCGGACGGGAAACGCGCGAGGAGATACTTCGGCGTCTCGAACGCAGTTCGCTTGCCGTGACCGGCGACTACCAGGTGGTGACGATCGACAATAGCGGATCGCTCGAAGATGCCGGCAAGGCCCTGGTCGACGCTCTCAACGGTTGCTTTGCGAGCCAACCGACTGGTTAGCGAAAAACGTTCGATCCTTCTTTAAAGTCCCTGATCCGGCTCTATGTGCCTTTCCTTATATTATGAAAGGAAAAAACCATGGGCCAGAACAAGCCGCGCGACAGGCACCATTCCGATGGGGCAACCGCCATCGATCTGGAAGCGCGCGTCGTTGTTCTCGAAATCGTCTCCATGACGGCTTTGGCGCTCGCCATGGACACGTCCGAAAATGCGGATGTCGAACACGCCCGTGGGATCAGCAACCTCGTTCTCGAAGCCGTGCACCAGCGCTGTCACGAGATGAACATGCCGGAGGATGCGCGGCTCACCGCCTGCACCTATGCCGACGAGCTGCTTTCGACCGCGCTTATGTCCCTCTACCCGCAGGAACACTGAGCCTCAAGCTCAATGCGCCTCGTCCCAATTGCTGGCGGCGCGAGCATCGACCTTCAGCGGCACCCGCATCGAGATCGCGGGCATGGCCGCGTGCTCCATGGTCGAGATGATCACAGGCAAGGTCTTGTCGATCTCTTCGTCCTCGACTTCGAAGATCAGTTCGTCGTGCACCTGCAGCAGCATGCGGGCCTTTCCGTTCAGTCCGGCCGTTTGGAGCGCCGATTCCATCTTCGCCATCGCCCTGCGGATGATATCTGCGGCCGAACCCTGGATCGGCGCATTGATCGACGCACGTTCGTTGAAGGCGCGCACCGAAGGGTTGGAGGACTTGATCTCTGGATAATGCGCCCGGCGGCCGAAGATCGTCTCGACGTAACCGTTCTCGCGGGCGAAGGTCTTGGTGCTTTCCATGTAATCGCGGATGCCCGGGAAGCGCTCGAAATACTTCTTGATGTAGTCGCCCGCTTCCGAGCGTTCGATCGACAGCTGGTTGGCCAGTCCGAAGGCGGAAATGCCGTAGATGATGCCGAAGTTGATCGCCTTGGCGCGGCGGCGCACTTCGCTGGGCATGCCTTCCACCGGCACGCCGAACATTTCCGAAGCCGTCATCGCGTGAATGTCGATCCCATCGGCAAAGGCCTGACGCAGCTGCGGAATGTCCGCCACGTGCGCAAGCACGCGCAGCTCGATCTGGCTGTAGTCGGCGGAAACCAGCTTGTGGCCGGGCGTCGAGATGAAAGCGGTGCGGATCTTGCGGCCTTCGGCCGTACGCACCGGGATGTTCTGCAGGTTCGGTTCCGAAGAGGAAAGGCGGCCTGTGGTGGTGGAGGCAAGCGAGTAGCAGGTGTGGACCCGCTTGGTCTCCGGGTGAACGTAGCCCGGCAGCGCATCCGTGTAGGTGGATTTCAGCTTTGTCAGCTGCCGCCAGTCGACGATCTTGCGCGGCAGGGGATGACCTTCGGCAGCCAGATCTTCCAGCACGCTGGCCGAGGTCGACCACTGGCCGGTCTTGGTCTTGGCGCCGCCCGGCAGGCCCATCTTGCCGAACAGGATGTCGCCGAGCTGTTTCGGCGAGCCGATGGTGAATTTTTCCCCTGCCAGCTCGTAGATCTCGTCTTCGAAGGCGGCGGCCCGCTGGGCAAGCTCTCCCGAAAGCCTGGACAGGATCTGCCGGTCGATGGTGATGCCGCGCTCTTCCATGCGGGCGAGCACCGAGACCAGCGGCCGCTCGAGCCGTTCATAGATGCGGGTCAGGCCCGCAGCCGCCAGCTGCGGTTTCAGCACCATCCACAGGCGCAGCGTCACGTCCGCATCTTCCGCGGCATAGGCGGTCGCCTTGTCGATATCGACGAAATCGAAAGTGACGCCCGCCTTGCCGCTGCCGGCGACTTCCTTGAAGGTGATCGGCTTGTGGTTCAGCCAGCGCTCCGACAGTGCGTCCATGCCGTGGTTCGCCTTGCCGGCCTCCAGCACATAGGACATCAGCATCGTATCGTCGTAACCCTCGACGGTGATGCCATGACGTCTCATCAGCAGGTAATCGAATTTCAGGTTCTGCGCCACTTTGAGGACCGACGGGTCCTCCAGCAGCGGCTTCAGACGCGCCAGCGCTTCCCTGGTCGAGATCTGGTTTTCGGCAAGCCCGCCGCCGAGCAGATCGCCAACGCCGGTCTTGTGGATCAGCGGCACATAGGCCGCGCGGACTTCTAGGCCGGACGGGTTGGCGATATTGTCGGCAAGCGCCAGCGAAAAACCAACCAGTTCCGCCTGCATCGGATCAAGCGACGTGGTTTCCGTATCGAAGGCGACAAGGCCGGTTTCCTGCGCCGCGCGGATCCAGTCGTCGAGCACCGTCAGGTCCCGGATGGTCACGTAGCAGCTCGGATCGAGCTTGGCCTTGGCAAAGGCTTCGATGCGGGCCTCAGCGAGTGCGGTCGGCGTTGCCGCCTCCATGCCCTTGGCGACCGGCGCCTTGGCCGGATGAGGCGGCGCTTCG
>NZ_JALBGW010000157.1:0-11038 GCF_023006485.1 Neorhizobium sp. BETTINA12A | reverse complement strand
TCCTCGTCGGCACCGCCGCCGCCGAACAGGAAGGCTAGCAGGTTCGGCTGCCGCTTCCGTTCCGAGCCGTCGCCGCGGATGCCGGCACCGGCGGTGCTGGCGATCTGGATCGAATCGGAGCCGACGCGCCGCTTGTAATCCGCCATCGCCGCTTCGTAGCCGGGAAGCGGCTTGCCGTCGGCGGGAAGATGGATCGTATTGCCGTTCGGGAATATCTGCACCAGTTCCTGGCGCGTCATCCGAGGCCAGGCGCGCACGCCGCCGACATCGAGATGCACGAAGGGCGAACCTGAAGTCGGATAATAGCCGACGCCGCCGACCTGCATCTGCATGGCGAGCCCGCGCAGCGTCGAAAGCTTCACGCCCGGAATGTAGAAGTCCATGGCCTTGCCGAGCATGTGCTGGCTGTTCTTGGCGACACCGGTGTAGCGCGAACGGGTGCGCAGCATGTTGTTGGTGGTGGGAGAACGATAGGCCGAAACCACATGGATATAGTCGGAAGCGCCGGAACGGCGATAGACTTCCCAGACGAGATCGAAGAGCCGCGGGTCCATCCTGGCCGGCTCGTTGCGGCGCCAGTCGCGCAGGAACTGGTTGATCTGGGCGAGGCCCTTGGGATCGAACTTGCCGTTGCGCTTGAAGGTGATGACGGCCTTTTCGCCGGTATGGACGAAATAGAGTTTGAGGCTCTTTTCCTGTGCGGCGGCATCACTTGCGGAGACCGAAAGCACAGGCAGAGCCATCAGCACCAACAGGGCGATGGCCGTAACGCATTTGGTGAGGCCGGCAAAAAACCCGACTTTGCAGCCGCGCCCCTTCTCACCCGAAGGCGTTTCTTTTGCATACTGATCCGGCAAAACGATCCCCGTCCTGTCGACAACGTCCCACGTTGCCTCAAATGACTGTCAATTGCGGTGACACGATGGCAAATGTGCCACACATGTACAAGCTTCTCCCGTATAGTCAACAATTGACTAATCAGAGATTGACAGACGTTGACAGGACATCCTTGCGCGAAGGTTAACACTCGCTAATACATTAGTAATTACGCGGCTTCCTTCAGGGGATCATCCGGATCGATGCCGTAATCCTTGAGTTTACGATAAAGTGTCGAGCGTCCGATGCCGAGCTTGCGGGCAACCTGGCTCATCTGGCCGCGATAGAACTTCAGCGCGAAGCGGATCAGCTCCTCCTCGACATCCGCAAGCTTCCTCACTTCGCCCGTGTCGTCGGTACTGACGATGACGTTTTCCTGGGGATAAGCGGCGGCGAGCATCGCCTTCGCATCCGGCCTGCCGACCCGCCCCTTGTCGTTATTGGCAAATACCGGCGAATCGGCGAGCGCCTCGCGCATGGCGTGATCGGACAAGACACCCGGCGCGGGCATGACGGCGGTCGCCGCCAGTTCCGCCTGCCGGAATTCCGGGATCTGCGCGGCGATCTGCGGAAAATCGTCTTCGGTAAGTTCGTCGCCCTCGGCAAGCACCACCGCCCGGAACACGGCATTTTCGAGCTGGCGGATATTGCCCGGCCAGTCGTAGGCCGTCAGAAGTGCCAACGCGCCGGCGCCGACCGATAGCGTCCTGTTGAGCTTCTGCTCGGTCGAGAACCGCTCGGCAAAGACGCGGGCGAGATGCGGAATGTCTTCCTTGCGGCGACGCAGCGCCGGAATGGTGATCGGGAAGACGTTGAGTCGGTAGTAGAGGTCTTCGCGGAAGCGGCCGGCCCGAACCTCCTCGATCAGGTCCTTGTTGGTGGCCGAGATGAGCCGGACGCTGACCTTCTGGACCTTCGAGGCGCCGACGGTCTCGACTTCGCCCTGCTGCACGGCGCGCAACAGCTTCACCTGCACTTCGAGCGGCAAATCGCCGATCTCGTCGAGGAAAAGCGTGCCGCCGTCGGCTTCGACGAATTTGCCGGTATGTTTTTCAGAAGCGCCTGTGAAAGCGCCCTTCTCGTGGCCGAAGAGGATGCTTTCCACGAGATTGTGCGGAATGGCGCCGCAGTTGACGGTGATAAACGGCTTGCCGGCCCGGTCGCTGTTCGACTGGATAGCTCGTGCGATCATTTCCTTGCCGACGCCGGATTCACCTTCCAGCACCACCGGGATGTTGGAATGGGCGGCGCGCTGGGCGAGGTCGATGACCCGCAGCATGTCGGGGCTTGCCGAGATGATATCGCCGAAACCGACGGCGCCGGCGCGATGGCGGCGGCCGACGCGGGCCTTCGATTCCTTCTGGTCGAGCTTCAGCGCATTGGAGATCGAGGCGCCGATCCGTTCCGGCGACACCGGCTTGACGACGAAATCGAAGGCACCGGCGCGCATGGCCTGCACCACGTATTCGATGCTGCCCTGTCCCGTCTGGACGATGACTGGCGTTTCGACGCCGAGTTCACGGATCGCCGCAAGGAAGGTGAGGCCATCCATTTCCGGCATCATCAGATCGAGCACGATGACATTGATGTCGGTCGCGGTGCGCTTCAGGAACTCCAGCGCCACCAAGCCGTTCTCGGCGAGATGGGCGACATGGCCGTAACGTTCCACCGCATTTTTCAACAGGCGACGCTGAATAGGATCGTCATCGACAACGAGGATTTGCGCAATCATGCTCGGCTCCCAGCAATGGTCATCATGGCCCTTTTAGGCTGTTATGCCGCTGGTTGTGTCAGAAAGCCTTGAACATCCCCTTTTGAGAAAAGCTTGCATTTTAACGGCCGGCAAGGAAAACAGACGCAACAGGTTGAGAAGGAAAAAAGCGATGAGAATGTCCGCCCCCGCCCTCCCCGAAATTCTGGCCGCAACCGCCGCAGGCGCTGCCGCCTCCGACCCGGCGCTCGGTCTTCTGCCGGTCTGGAAGCTTTCGGATCTCTATGCCGCCAAGGATGCCCCGGCTTTTACCGCCGATATGGAGAAAGCCCAGAAACTGTCGATCGCCTTCGAGGAAAAGTGGAAGGGCAAGCTTACCGAAGCCGCGACCAAGACCGGCGCCGGCGGCATCGGCGAGGCGCTCAAGGAATATGAGGCGCTCGACGATCTGCTCGGCAAGATCGGCTCGTTCGCGGGCCTCACCTATTTTTCCGACACGTCGAGCCCTGCCAATGGCAAGTTCTACGGCGACGTGCAGGCGAAGCTGACCGACCTCTCCTCGCACCTGCTGTTCTTTGCGCTGGAACTCAACCGCATCGACGACGCGGTGATGGACGCCTGCATGGACCGCGACCCTGCGGCCGGCCACTACCGCCCGTGGCTGGTCGACCTCAGGAAGGACAAGCCCTTCCAGCTCGAAGACAAGCTCGAACAGCTCTTCCTCGAAAAGTCGATGACTTCTGCTGCCGCCTTCAACCGCCTCTTCGACGAGACCATGGCCGAGCTTCGCTTCGAGGTCGACGGCGAGCAATTGCCGCTGGAGGTCGCCCTCAACATGCTGCAGGAGCCTCAGCCGGAGACCCGCGCCAAGGCAGCCGCAGCCCTGTCGAAAACGTTCGGCGAAAACCTGCGCGTCTTCACCCTGATCACCAATACGCTCGCCAAGGACAAGGAAATCTCCGACCGCTGGCGCGGCTTCGAGGACATCGCCGACAGTCGCCATCTCGCCAACCGTGTCGAACGCGAAGTCGTCGATGCGCTCGCCGAAGCCGTAAAGCAGGCATACCCGCGCCTCTCGCATCGCTACTACGCGATGAAGGCGAAATGGCTCGGCGTGGAGCAGCTGAATTTCTGGGACCGCAACGCGCCGCTGCCGGAAACCCCGAATGCGCTGATCTCCTGGACCGAAGCGAAGGATACCGTGCTCGACGCCTATCGCAGCTTCGCGCCCGAAATGGCCGACATCGCCGGCCGCTTCTTCGAGGAGGAATGGATCGATGCGCCGGTGCGTCCAGGCAAGGCGCCGGGCGCCTTCGCGCACCCGACCGTGCCGTCTGCACACCCCTACGTGCTCGTCAACTACATGGGCAAGCCGCGCGACGTGATGACCTTGGCCCACGAACTCGGCCACGGCGTGCACCAGGTGCTGGCCGGCGACCAGGGCGCCTTGATGTGCCAGACGCCGCTGACGCTTGCCGAAACCGCGTCCGTCTTCGGCGAGATGCTGACCTTCCGCGCGCTGCTCGAAAAGACCACGGACAAACACGAGCGCAAGGCCATGCTCGCCCAGAAGGTCGAGGACATGATCAATACGGTCGTGCGCCAGATCGCCTTCTACCAGTTCGAGCGCAAGGTCCACTCCGCCCGCAAGGAAGGCGAGTTGACCGCCGAGCAGATCGGCGAACTGTGGCTTTCCGTCCAGGGCGAGAGCCTGGGACCGGCTATCAAGATATCGGAGGGTTATGAAAGCTGGTGGACCTATATCCCCCACTTCATCCACTCGCCTTTCTATGTCTATGCCTATGCCTTCGGCGACTGCCTGGTGAACTCGCTCTACGCGGTCTACCAGAATGCCGCTCCGGGCTTCCAGCAGAAGTATTTCGAGCTTTTGAAGGCCGGCGGCACCAAACATCACTCGGAACTGCTGAAGCCATTCGGCCTCGACGCGACCGATCCGTCCTTCTGGTCCAAGGGCTTGTCAATGATCGAAGGTCTGATCGACGAGCTGGAGGCTCTGGACAAGGCTTGAGGCATTCCCTTAATGCACGCCCATGCCCATAATACATTGCCATGAATGAGAAAGCGCCCTTCGCGCTCTTTCGCGACGACCCCGCCGGCCGGAGCCTCGTCTTCGACCGGCCGAAGGAAATCGTCATCGCCCGGACTGCCGCCGAGGTGCTGCCCGCACTTCGGCGCCTGGAAGAGGCGCGCCTCGCCGGTCAGTGGCTGGCGGGCTATATCTCGTATGAGACAGGCTACGTCTTCGAGGAAAAGCTCCGGCCGCTGATCGTCGACGACCGGCCGACGCCGCTGATCGCCATGGGCATATTCGACAAACCCTCGGGCAACAAACATCCGCTCGCCGGACCGCCCGGCACGATCGTGGACGATGGTTCTTCGCAGGGCTCCTTCCTCAGCGAACCGCATGCCGGCTGGGATTTTGCGACCTACCAAGAACGGTTCGACCGGCTTCACCAGCACCTGCGCAACGGCGACTGTTACCAGGCGAACCTGACCATGCCGGTCGCAGCACGCTGGCACGGCGATCCGCTTTCCGCTTTCTGGTCCCTCGTCGCCCGCCAGCCGGTGCGCTACGGCGCATTCGTCGACCTCGGCGGCCCCGTCATCCTGTCGCGTTCGCCCGAACTGTTCTTTTCGGTCGATGCGGATCGTTTCATCGAAACCCATCCGATGAAGGGCACCGCCCCGCGTGGCGCGACCGCAGAGGAAGACGAATCGATCATCGCGGAAATGCTCGCCGACGAGAAGACGCTGGCCGAAAACCGGATGATCGTCGACCTGCTGCGGAATGACATCTCCGTGGTCAGCGAGGTCGGCACGCTGTCGGTTCCGAGGTTGTTCGACATAGAAACCTATCCGACCGTCCATCAGATGGTGAGCCACGTGCGGGCAAAGCTGTTGCCCGAAATCGGCTTTCCGGACATCCTTGCGGCTCTCTTTCCCTGCGGCTCGATCACCGGAGCGCCGAAAATGTGGGCCATGCGCATCCTTGCCGATCTCGAAAGGGAGCCGCGCGACGTCTATTGCGGCGCCATCGGCTGGTGCGATCCGGCAGGCCCGATGCGATTTTCGGTGGCCATCCGCACGATCACGCTTTTCAACGACGAAAAAGCCGTCTTCAATGTCGGCGGCGGCATCGTTTTCGACTCGAAGGCGGAAGCCGAATATGACGAGTGCCTTCTGAAGGCACGCTTTGCGGTGGGCGACCAATGGATTTCTCGCTGATCGAAACAATGCGCTGGGAACCGGGCAACGGCTTGCTCCGAGTGGACCAGCATCTGCGCCGGCTCAGCCGCTCGGCGGACGCATTGGGATTCCGCCAGCCGCCGGCGGATACGCTGAAACAGCTTCAAGCAGCCACCGCCGCCAGCGAGACGCCGCTCCGCGTCCGGCTGGTCATGACCTATCGCGGCAAGATCGAGATCACCACCACGCCGTTCACGCCTCTGCCCGCCGATACGCTCTGGCGGATCCAGGTCGCCAGGACGACGCTTCCCTCTGATGACCCGACCTATCGCCACAAGACCTCCCGGCGAGAGCTCTACGAGGCTGCCCGTGCCGAATTTACACCGGAAGAGGCGGACGAGGTTCTGCTTCTCAACGAGCGTGGCGAGGTCTGCGAAGGCACGATCACCAACGTCTTCGTCGAACAGTCGGACGGCTCGCTGCTGACCCCCGCACTGTCGAGCGGCCTCCTGCCGGGCATCCTGCGCGCCGACCTGATCCGCGAGGGCAAGGCAAAAAGCCAGGTCCTGCGCCTCGCCGACCTCGAAAACCGCCGCTTTTTCATCGGCAATTCTCTGCGCGGCCTGATCGCTGCCGAACTTGTCGCCCAGGCTGCGAGATCGGAGATTCCGGCGGAAGCCCCTCGCCCTGCCGCGCGCGCCGCAAAAATGGCGAGAGCTGGACGATAGATGACCGCGCTAAAACCCCTCGCGGATCATCTGCTTGGGCTCGAGCTTGCCTTGCAGAGCCGCGAGGTCCGCAGCTCCGAACAAAAGCTGCGCGAACTGCTGGCGCCGGAATTCCGCGAATTCGGCCGCTCCGGCCTCGCCTATACGTTCGACGATATCGTCACCCACCTCGTCGCCGAGACCGGACCGGACAACACTTCGATCTCGGATTTCAGCGCCACGATGCTGAGCGACACGATCACGCTCGCCACCTATCGCGGCACCCGCGTCAAGGACGACGGCAGCCAGTTTTTTACCAACCGAAGCTCCATCTGGCGCCTCGACCCCGACGGCAATTGGCGCATGGTTTTCCACCAGGGTACGGCATCAAAACCCTGACCTTGGCCCAGACCGAATACAGGGCTCGCGCCGAGCCCGGCAGCTCTCCGGAAATCCGCAGCCACGCCCGGCGCAATCGAATAACGCCACCGATTCATCCCCGAAAATCGACAGGCTCTTTATTGTGACGAAGTTTTATGATCTAGAGCGCCGCGAATTGCCCGAGTGCAGCCTTTAAATTTCCATTCCACTGCCGAATAAGCGGGGCAGCGGCCCGAGAAGGCCGCGATCAAGGAGAAAGACATGTCAGAGACTACCTATCCGGTTTATGGCGAAATCACCGGTCCGATCGTGATGATCGGTTTCGGCTCGATCGGCCGTGGCACGCTGCCGCTGATCGAACGCCATTTCAAGTTCGACAAGAGCCGGATGGTCGTCATCGACCCGCGCGACGAACCCTCCGACATGGAGATCCTAAAGAAGCACGGCGTCCGTCACATCAAGGAATATGTGACCAAGGACAACTACAAGGACCTGCTGAAGCCGCTTCTGACAGCTGGCGAAGGCCAGGGCTTCTGCGTCAACCTCTCGGTCGACACCGGTTCGCTCGACCTGATGAAACTCTGCCGCAAGCTCGACGTCCTCTACATCGACACGGTCGTCGAGCCCTGGCTCGGCTTCTATTTCGACAAGAACATGAAGAATGCCGAGCGCACCAACTATGCGCTGCGCGAAACCGTTCGGCATGAAAAGAAGAAGAACCCCGGCGGCGCGACCGCCGTTTCCACCTGCGGCGCCAACCCGGGCATGGTCTCCTGGTTCGTCAAGCAGGCGCTGGTCAACCTCGCCAACGACACCGGCCTCAAATTCGACGAGCCGGATCAGCACGACCGCGAAGGCTGGGCGAAGCTGATGAAGAAGCTCGGCGTCAAGGGCGTCCACATCGCCGAACGCGACACCCAGCGCACCAAGCACCCGAAGCCGCTCAACGTGTTCTGGAACACCTGGTCGGTAGAAGGCTTCATCTCCGAAGGCATGCAGCCGGCCGAACTCGGCTGGGGCACGCATGAGGAGTGGATGCCGAAGAACGGCAAGAAGCACAAGAAGGGCAACAAGGCCGCCATCTATCTCGAACAGCCGGGCGCCAACACCCGCGTCCGTTCCTGGTGCCCGACGCCCGGACCGCAGTATGGCTTCCTGGTCACCCATAACGAATCGATCTCGATCGCCGACTATTTCACGGTGCGCGACAAGGACGGCGAAGTAACCTTCCGTCCGACCTGCCACTATGCCTACCATCCGGCCAATGACGCGGTTCTGTCGCTGCATGAGATGTTCGGCAATGGCGGCACTCCGCAGCCGGTCCACCACGTTCTCGACGAGGACGAGCTGGAGGACGGCATCGACGAACTCGGCGTGCTGCTCTACGGCCACGAGAAGAACGCCTACTGGTTCGGTTCGCGCCTGTCGCTCGAAGAAACCCGCCGCATCGCGCCCTACCAGAATGCCACCGGCCTGCAGGTGACCTCCGCGGTTCTCTCGGGCATGGTCTGGGCGCTCGAAAACCCGACGGCCGGCATCGTCGAAGCAGACGAGATCGACTACAAGCGCTGCCTCGAAGTGCAGCTGCCTTATCTCGGCCCGGTCGAAGGTCACTACACCGACTGGACCCCGCTCGACGGCCGCCCGGGCCTCTTCCCGGAAGACATCGACACCAAGGATCCGTGGCAGTTCAAGAACATCCTGGTTCGCTAATCTCGCGAACGGGTTCGCTGACTTCGCGAACGGGTTCGTTGATCCGATAAAACACAATGGAAACCGCCTGCCTCACCGCAGGCGGTTTTTTGCATGTTGAAAGCTCTTGCCTTTTCAAGGCCACATCTTGCGTTACATAGGGCGATGGCGGCAAGGTTTGCCAACCGAAGCCGGACCGAATCGCGGGAGACTGATCATGAAATTTAAAGTGAGCTTTGCGCTCATCGCCGCAGCCAGCTTGACCGCCTGCGTTTCGTCCCCTCCGCCTCAACAGATGGCGGCCGTGCAGCCGCAGGGCGTCGAAGGCAGCTGGGTCGATCCGACCGGCATCGTCTCCTCGTTCCAGGCTGGCACGTTCACCACCCGCTCCAGCGACAGCAACGTGCTTATGGCCTCGGGCACTTACGTCAATGTTTCGCCGACCCTTGTCGAAATCAACATGACGTCGTTCGCGCGTGCTAACCAGCCTCGTCAATCACGCGTCGCCTGCATGCTTGCCAACCCGAACCAGCTCAACTGCACGCTAGATAGCGGCGCCCAGTTCTCGCTCGCCCGCCGTAGCTGAGGCGACGCATCCTCGACCGCACATCGCGACCCCGCTCCGGCGGGGTTTTCGCGTTTTGCGCGCATTCATTTCCCAATGCGCCACTGTCACATTTCCCTTGAACCCACCATCGGTTGATGAAAACATGCCCGCCGGAATGGTTGTCACATTGAAAAACTAGAACAGATAAAAAGGGCGGCACAGCCGGCCGAATTAAGAAAGAGGAGAGATCAGATGAAGAAGACATTGGGGTTCGGGCTGCTGACTGCGTCGGTCATGGCTCTTTCGAGCGGCGCGGCATTTGCCGATTTCGAACTCAATATCCTGCACATCAACGACTTCCATTCGCGTCTTGAATCCATCAATGCGACGGATTCCACCTGCTCGGCCGAGGATGAAGGCAAGGGCGTCTGCTTCGGCGGCGCGGCCCGGCTGCTGACCGCGATCAACCAGACGCGCGACGCGCTGAAGGCTGAGAACAAGAACGTCATCCTCTTGAACGCCGGCGACAACTTTCAGGGTTCCCTCTTCTACACGACCTATAAGGGTGCGGCCGAAGCCGAAGCGCTGAACGCCATGAAGTTCGACGCGATGACCGTCGGCAACCATGAATTCGACGACAGCGACGACGTGCTTGCTACCTTCCTCGATAAGATCCAGTTCCCGGTCGTTACCGCCAACGTCGTTCCGAGCGCCGCCGCCAAGATCGGCAACCGCATCAAGCCGTCGCTGGTGCTGACCGTCGGCGGCCAGAAGATCGGCATCGTCGGCGCCGTCACCAACGACACCGCCGAGATCGCCAATCCCGGCCCGAACATCACCATTGCAGACGACGTCGCCAAGATCACCGAAGCCGTTCAGGGCCTGAAGGCTCAAGGCGTCGACAAGATCATCGCGCTGACCCATGTCGGTTATCCGCGCGACCTCGCGATGATCGCCAAGATCCCGGATGTCGACGTCGTCGTCGGCGGCCACACCCACACGCTGCTCTCGAATGTGGCCAAGGGTGCCGAAGGCCCCTACCCGACCTGGTCGGACAATCCGGGCGGCTACAAGGTTCCGGTAGTCCAGGCTTTCCAGTATTCGAAATATCTCGGCGACATCAAAATCGTCTTCGACGACAGCGGCGTCGTGAAGTCGGCCGAAGGCGAGCCGATACTGATGGATAAGTCGATCACGCCCGATCCGGCCTTTCTGGCTCGGGTTGCCGAGCTGAAGAAGCCGATCGAGGACATGAAAAAGAAGGTCGTCGGCGCTTCCGACGGCGTGATCGACGGCGACCGCCGCGTCTGCCGCGCCAAGGAATGCTCGATGGGCAACCTCGTCGCCGACGCCATACTTGACCGCACCAAGGGCCAGGGCATCACCATCGCTATCCAGAACGGCGGCGGCTTGCGCGCTTCGATCGATGCCGGCGAAGTCACCCAGGGTGAAGTCGTCAGCGTCCTGCCCTTCCAGAACACGCTCGCGACCTTCCAGCTCACCGGTGCCGATGTCGTCAAGGCGCTCGAAAACGGCGTCAGCCAGATCGACGATGGCGCAGGCCGTTTCCCGCAGGTCGCGGGTCTCAAATATTCCTTCGACAAGTCGAAGCCGGCCGGAGCCAAGGTCAGCGACGTGCAGGTCAAGGAAGGCGACAAGTTCGTACCGATCGACCCGGCCAAGACCTACGGCGTCGCCACCAACAATTTCATGCGCGCAGGCGGCGATGGCTACGCCATCTTCAAGACCGGCGGCAAGAACGCCTATGACTACGGCCCGGACCTCGCCGACGTGACGGCGGAATTTGTTGCCGCACACAATCCCTACAAGCCCTATACGGACGGCCGCGTCACCGACCTGACCCCGGCCAGCTATACCCCGCCGGCCAAGCCCGCGCCTGCCGCCCCGCCGGCAGCT
>NZ_JALBGW010000156.1:0-11075 GCF_023006485.1 Neorhizobium sp. BETTINA12A | reverse complement strand
GCCGGCCGATATCAGCCGCGAGCGGGCGATCACCGAAATCCGCAAGCTGAAGGCATCGAAGCTGCTCGGAGCCTTCCGCGGCCAGCCGGCGCGCGACGTCGAGGCGATTGCCGACGTGGTCGTCAAGCTCGGCGCCCTGATGCGCTCGGAGCCTCAGATCGTCGAGATCGATATCAATCCGCTCGTTGTCTATGGCGAGGGGGACGGGGCTTTGGCTCTCGACGCGCTATTCGTGGTGCAGTGAGGGCGTAAGCCCTCGCTGAGATTTTGGGGTGTAGCCCCCTCATCCGCCTGCCGGCACCTTCTCCCCGAGGGGAGAAGGAGAATCGCCGCAATGTCTCAGATCCTCCTCTCCCCAGCGGGGAGAGGGTGGCCGAGCGGAGCGGAGGCGGGTGAGGGGGTGGGACGCCCAATATTTGTCAGTCTATCACGAGGGAGGAAACCGTGATGCAGACCCAATCCTATGGTGAATTGAAGCTCTTTGTGGATGGCGAGTGGCTCGGCGCGGAAGGCCGGGTGACGGAAGACGTCATCAATCCGGCCACCGGCGAGCCGATCGGCGCCCTGCCGCATGCAACCACGGCGGATCTTGAGCGAGCCGTGGCAGCCGCCACCCGTGAATTCAAGGCATGGAAGGCCACGACCGCCTTCGATCGCGCCAAGATCATCCGCAAGGCAGCCGATATCCTGCGCGAACGGGCGAACGAAATCGGTCGGCGCATGGTGCTCGACCAGGGCAAGCCGCTCGCCGAGGCGATACCGGAAGTCCATATCTCGGCCGACATTCTCGACTGGACCGCCGACGAAGGCCGGCGCTCCTACGGCCGCATCGTGCCCTCGCGCGTGCCGGGCGTGAAATGGATGGTCACCAAGGAGCCGGTCGGCCCCGTTGCCGGCTTCACGCCCTGGAATTTTCCGGGCGTCATCCCGGCGCGAAAGATCTCGGCGGCGCTTGCGACCGGCTGCACCATGGTCATCAAACCCTCGGAAGAAACGCCCTCGACCGTGCTCGAAATTGCCCGCGCTTTGCAGGATGCGGGCTTGCCGAACGGCGTGCTGAACGTCGTGCACGGCAAGCCGGCGGACGTTTCCGAACACCTGATCGCCGCAGACGGCATCCGCAAGATCACCTTCACCGGCTCGACGGCCGTTGGCCAGCATCTCGCCGTTCTGGCCGCGAAAGCCGGCGTCAAGCGCGCCACGATGGAGCTCGGCGGCCATGCCCCCGTGCTGATCTTCGAGGATGCAGATATCGACCACGCCATCCGCGTCATGGTGCACGCGAAATACCGCAATGCCGGCCAGGTCTGCATCTCACCGACCCGGTTCTACGTGCATGACAGCGTCCACGACAAGTTCGTCGACGGCTTTGCCAAGGCGGCTTCGGCCTTGAAAGTCGGCGACGGTCTCGACCCGTCGAGCCAGATGGGGCCGCTCGCCAACAGCCGCCGTGTGCCGGCGATGGACCGCATGGTCGCCGATGCCGTGCAGCGTGGCGCCACGGTGAAGGTCGGCGGCGAGCGCGGCAGCAATCGCGGCTATTTCTTCCAGCCGACGGTGCTGGCCGACGTGCCGCAGGACGCGATCATCATGAATGACGAGCCTTTCGGTCCGGTCGCCGTCACTGCCCGCTTCACCTCCTTCGACGAGGTGATCGAACAGGCCAACCGGCTGCCCTACGGCCTTGCCTCCTATGCCTTCACCCGGTCCAGCCAGACCGCGGCGATGGTCAGCGACGCGCTCGAGGCCGGCATGGTCGGCATCAACAACAACTTCATCTCGATGGCCGAAACGCCGTTCGGCGGCGTCAAGCAGAGCGGTTACGGCTCCGAAGGCGGCACCGAGGGCATGGACGCCTATCTCGTCACCAAAATGACCAGCCTGTCATAAGGTCCCGGACCTTTTAGGAGAACATGATGACCATTGAAGCAAGCGATCTGGGCGGAGAGAACGTCAAGGTCGAATTCGAAGACGGCATTGCCTGGGTGAAACTGAACCGCCCGGACAAGCGCAACGCCATGAGCGTCGGTCTTGCCGAAGACATGATCCGGGTGCTCGACGCGCTTGAAATCGATGACCGCGCCGGTGTGATCATCCTCACCGGCGAGGGCGATGCCTTCTCAGCCGGCATGGACCTGAAGGACTTCTTCCGCGCCACCGATGGTGTGTCGGACGTCAAGCGCATGCGCGCCTACCGCTCCACCCGTGCATGGCAATGGCGCCTGCTGATGCACTACGCCAAGCCGACCATCGCCATGGTCAACGGCTGGTGTTTTGGCGGCGCATTTACGCCGCTGATCTGCTGCGACCTGGCGATCGCCTCCGAAGATGCGGTGTTCGGCCTTTCGGAAATCAACTGGGGCGTCATCCCCGGCGGCGTCGTCTCCAAGGCGATCTCGACTCTGATGAACGACCGCAAGGCGATGTATTACGTCATGACCGGCGAAAAATTCGGCGGCAAGATGGCCGAACAGCTCGGCCTGGTGAACGAGGCGGTGCCGGCCGACAAGCTTCGCGAACGCACCGTCGAGATCGCCCGCGTGCTCCTGGAAAAGAACCCGACCGTGCTCCGCCAGGCCCGCATGGCCTACAAGTATGTGCGCGAGATGACCTGGGAGGAGTCGGCCGAATACCTGACCGCCAAGGCCGACCAGACGACGTTCGTCGATCCTGAAAAGGGCCGAGAAAAGGGGCTGTCGCAGTTTCTTGACACGAAGACCTATCGCCCGGGGCATGGGGCGTATACGCGCGAGGAGTGAGGGAGTCTGTGCTTCAGAGCGCATGAAGCTGATAGAGGCATGGGGCGATGCGGCAAGGCGATCTCCCCCCTTGAGGGGGAGATGCCCGGCAGGGCAGAGGGGGGTGCCGCGGCACGCTCTTCTGCAGTTGAGTTCACGGCGCCACCCCCCTCTGTCACCTCCGGTGACATCTCCCCCTCAAGGGGGGAGATTCGGGAGTTTGCCGCGCCGCGTCACTTCATCTAATCGCGAGACCCAGTCATGGACCTGAACTATTCGGACGAGCAGCTTCTGTTGAAGGAAAGCGCCGAGCGGTTCCTGAAGGATCGCTACGACTTCGAGAAGCGCAACAAGATCATCGCCTCGGAGACCGGCTTCGATGCCGGCATCTGGTCCGAGATGGCCGATCTCGGCTGGCTGGCGCTGCCGTTTGCCGAAGAGAACGGCGGTCTCGGCGGCAGCGCGGTGGAAATCTCGCTGATCATGGAAGCGATTGGCCGGGCGCTGGTGGTGGAACCCTATCTCGCGTCGGTCATTCTCGCTGGCGGGCTGGTCGAAAAGCTTGGCAGTGCGGATCAAAAAGCCAAAATCCTCGGCGGCCTGATCGCCGGCACATCGCGCCCGGCGCTGGCGCATACGGAGCGCCAGACCGGCTTCAACCTCGGCAATATTGCCGCAGCCGCCATGAAGAGTGCGGATGGCTACACCATCTCCGGTGAGAAGCCGCTGGTTCCCGGCGGCCCCTTCGCGGATATCTTTCTGGTCTCGGCCAAGCTTGACGGGTCAGTAAAATTATTCGTCGTGCCTGCGGATGCTGCCGGCCTAACCTCGACCCAAGTGAAACTCGTCGATGGCAGCCGCGCCAGCGATCTTGTCCTCGACAACGTCTCCGTGCCCGCTTCGGCGCTGCTCGATGCCGCGGCAGATACGCTCTGCGAAATCGAGGCGGCCCATGACCGCGCCAATGCGGCGCTCGCCTCGGAAGCGGTCGGCATCATGGATGCGCTGATCGACGCGACCGTTGCCTATACCAAGGAGCGCGTGCAGTTCGGCAAGCCGCTCGCCGCCTTCCAAGCCCTGCAGCACCGAATGGCCGAGATGGCGGTGAAATGCCAGGAGGCCCGCGGTTCCGCATTGCTCGCCACGCTTTCCGTCGACGCACCGCGCGCAATGCGCATCCGCGGCGTTTCCGGTGCCCGTGCGAAAATCGGCAAGGTCTCCCGCTCTGTCGCACAGGAGGCGATCCAGCTGCATGGCGCCATGGGCTTTTCGGAAGAGATGCCGATCGGCGCCTGGTTCCGCCGGCTCTACGCGATCGAAAACACGTTTGGCACCACCGCGGACCACCTGAAGCGCTATGGCGAGATCATCCGCGATCCCGCTATGCTCTCCGGCAGCCTGCTGCGCGAACCCGCCTAAGGAGATGTCCATGGATCTGTTGATGACGGAAGAAGAGGTTCGATTCCGCGATGAGGTTCGGACATTCCTCGACGCCCATCTGGACGAGGAACTCAAGCGCGCCGAGCGGCTGAATCCCAGCTTCCTCGCCGACCCCGCCATCGGTCTCAAATGGCAGGCGAAGCTCAACGACAAGGGCTGGGTCGCCCCGTCCTGGCCGAAGCAATATGGCGGCACCGGCTGGACGCTCGCCGAGCGCTACATTTTCGACCAGGAATGCGAACGGGCCGGCGAGCCGCATTTCCGCGGCGCCTCAATCAAGATGATCGCCCCGGTGATCATGCGCTACGGCAACGAGGCGCAGAAAAGCTTCTACCTGCCGCGCATCCTGAACGGCGAGGATGTCTGGGCGCAGGGTTATTCCGAGCCGGGCTCCGGCTCCGACCTCGCCTCGCTGAAGACCAGGGCGGTCCTCGAAGGCGACCACTATGTCGTCAACGGCTCGAAGATCTGGTCGACGCTGGCGCATCACGCCACGCGGATGTTCGCGCTGGTACGCACCGCCGACACGGGCAAGAAACAGGAAGGCATCACCTTCATCCTGATAGACCTGAAATCGCCGGGCGTCACCATCCGGCCGATCCGCTCGATCTGCGGCACGCATGAATTCAACCAAGTCTTCTTCGATGACGTGAAAGTGCCGGTTTCCGACCGCATCAGCGAGGAAGGCGAGGGCTGGGACATCGCAAAATACCTGCTCGAATTCGAGCGGGGCGGCGCCTTCGCGGGCGGAGTCTTGCGGGCCATGCTGACGCGCCTGCACCGGCTCGCTTCCGAGCCACTGCCGGACGGGCGAACGATGATCGACGATCCGCTGTTCATGGCGCGCTTCGCCGAGATTGCCACGGATGTCGATGCCAACGACATGCTGGAGCTTTCGGCCATGTCCAAGGTCCAGGCGGGCGGTAATCCGGGGTCGGTGCCATCCTCGACGATGAAGATCGAGCGCAGCCGCATCCGCCAGTCGATCGCCGAACTCGCGGCCTCGATCCTCGGTCCGGATGCGCTGCGCTTTGAAGAACACCGGCCACTGCACGAACTGCCGGAGGAAAGTGAGATCGCCGAAGAGCGCAAGGTTGCCTCCGCCGTCTATTTCAATTCCCGCTCCCAGAGCATTTTCGGCGGCAGCAACGAGATTCAGCTGGAGATCATCGCAAAGACGCTGCTGAGATGAGCGGCTTCTGAAACCATATCCCATTCAGCGCGTTACCGGCCAAACCCATCAACCCGGAGAACGCCCGTTGGATATCATCCGCATTCTGCTCGCCTTCATCCTGCCGCCGCTCGGCGTGTTCCTCCAGGTGGGCCTCGGCCTGCATTTCTGGCTGAACATCCTGCTCACCCTCTGCGGCTGGCTGCCCGGCATCGCGCATGCGTTGTGGGTGATCCTCCGCAAATAGCGGGATCGAGCGTGTATCGACGAGGATGAGGGCTAAAGCCTCTAAGCGGCGATATCGGCGATTTCGCCTGTCTGCCAGAGGATACGCGGATCGGACATGTCGCCGCTTTCCATATCGACCTGAACGGAATACGCCGCGACGCCGACGAAGCGGTCAGCCATGGCGCGGGCGATCTTCTCGGCCGAAGCAGCATTCGAAGCCACGCGCATCTCGCCAGGCGTCACGTTGCCCCGCACTTTCTTGAACGGCAGCACGATGAATTTTTCTGACCTGGACATGGCGGTTCCTTCTTCGGCGCCACTCTGTCGATATGCGCGCCGTGAAGTCAACAGCGCCTGCCGGAAATAGCCCATACCCCAAGTTGACACAGGTTTGCGGCACCGGAATAGTTGCTCGGTTTCAACGGGTCCAGGTTATGAATATTCGCTTTTTCCAGCCCGCCGACGCAGATGAACTCGCTTCCCTCTTTGAGGAGATGCAGGCCTATTACGGTGTCTTCTGCCCGCCGCGCCAGGCCATCCTGACCGGGATTCTCAACCGTCCTCCGCAGACCGAGTTCCTGGTTGCCGGGACTGACCGCATCATCGCCGCTGCGGCCTTCGCCGCCATCTATCCCGGACCCGGCCTGCAGCCCGGGTTTTTCCTCAAGGAGCTTTATGTCGCCGGGTCCGAGCGCGGCCGCGATATCGGGACCGCGCTGATGAAGCGGCTGGCAGGGCTGGCAGTCGAGCGCGGTTTCGGCCGCATCGACTGGACGGCGGCTCGGGCCAATGAGCGGCTGTTGAAATTCTATGACGAACTTGGCGGCGACCGGAAGGAGGACCGGATTTTCTACCGGCTCGAAGGCGAGAAGCTGAAGGCGCTGGCCGGCCTGGAATAGCTATCCCTTATGGCCCTGATATTGCGGCAGATCGTCGGTGATCTCGTACCAGGGCGCTTTCGAACCGACGAAGATATGGTGCGTCGGCCGGATTGTCGGGGCATCGACCAGCGTGCCCATCGCCACATGCACCCAGGCCGCCTCCCGCACCCGCGAATAGAGAAGCGAACCGCAGGTCTTGCAATGGGCGTCATGAGTATCGGCATCCCCGAAGATCAGCAGACCGTCTTCACCCTTTACCATCGCAAACTTCTGCCGTTCGATGCCGGCGAAGGGCTTGAAGGCAGAGCCGGTGGTGCGGCGGCAATCCGAACAATGGCAATTGGCCGCATAAACGAAGGCATCGTCCACTTCGTAGGCGACTGCGCCGCAAAAACATTTGCCGTTTAACCTCGTCATCGCATGATCCCGCCCAGATACCCGTTGATAGGCGCACTCCCGGCGCCGTCGATGCAGCCGCGGCCGCCATGGCAGATTACGTGGAGTGGCTGCGGAATAAAGGCTTATCACCGAAAGTTGAAGGGAGGCACGCGGAGCGGAGTCGCCCTGCATCGGCGCTGTGTTACAGTTTTAACCAATCGATAACGCAGTGATTGGATTGCCAATGCTTACAACACTCGCGATGCTCATCAGCCTTTCCGCCGCTGCAACCGCTCCGATGATCGCGCAGCAAAAGGGAGGCGAAGTCGATGTGGAGCTGGTTCTCGCGGTCGATACGTCCCGCTCCATGGATTACGAGGAAGTCGGCGTCCAGCGCGAGGGTTATGTCGAAGCGCTCAAGCACAAGGAATTCATCGAGGCGGTAAAGACCGGACTGAACGGCCGCATCGCTGTGAGCTATTTCGAATGGGCCGGCGACGTCGTACCGGAATCGGTCATCGACTGGACGATCATCGAAAACGAGCAGGACGCGATCAATTTCGCCGCCAAGCTCGAAGCCCGGCCGATCGTTACCCAGCGCCGCACCTCGATCTCTGCTGCGATCGCCCAAGGGGCAACGATGATCGTCGCCAATTCCTATCGCGGTGCTCGACAAGTGATCGACATTTCCGGCGACGGGCCGAACAATTCCGGCAATCCCGTCGTCCCGGCCCGCAACAAGGCCATGGAAGCCGGCATCATCATCAACGGGCTGGCGATCATGCTGCGGCCCTCGGGCGCACCCGGCGGGCTCGACAAATATTACGGCGACTGCGTCATCGGCGGACCCGGCTCCTTCGTGCTGCCGGTTCACAAGATCGAAGATTTTGCCGTCGCGGTGCGCCGCAAGCTGGTCCTGGAGATCAGCGGGCTCATGCCGCCCGCAATCGTGCAGAAAGCCGCCAGCAACCAGCCTTCCAGCGACTGTCTGGTCGGCGAGAAGCAATGGCAGGATCTGTTCGACCGCTGAGCGCATTTATTGCGCCTCGACACCATCCCGTGTCGCGGGGGGCGCATAGACAGCCAAAGGTATCCAATTCGCTGGACTACTCCGGTACCGCCGAAATGTAGCGTCTCGCGATCATCCAGCACGCCAGTGCCCAGGTCGCGCCGGCGCACCAGCCGCCGAGGACGTCGGTCGGGTAATGGACGCCGAGATAGACGCGGCTGAAACCGATGATGAACGTCAGGAAGATCGCCGCACCGATCAGGAAGATGCGCGTCGAGCGGTAAGGCTGGGCGCGCGACAGCAGCGCTCCGAGCGTCAGGTAGGTGACGGCCGACAGCATTGCATGGCCGCTTGGAAAACTGAGGTCGCTGACTTCGACCAGATGCGGCACGATATCCGGCCGCGGACGCGCCACGCCGAGCTTCAGCAAGGAACTCAAAAGCCAGCCGCCGGCGATCGACAGGAACATGAAGAGAGCGATCGCCCTTTGCCGCGACAGGATGAGGAAGACGGTTCCCATCACCGTCATCAGGGTCAGCACCGTGACGCCGCCGAGCGCGGTGATATCCCCCATCGCGTGATTGAGCCAATAGGGGCCGAGTGGCGTCGCAAGATCCGTGGCGTCGCGCAAGGCGAGCAGGATCTTTTCGTCGAAGGCATGCGTTTCGCCCTCCAGCACCTCGTCGGTCAACCTGAAGAAGACGAAAAGCCCGCCTGCCAGAAAGGCGACCATCATCAGGCCGATCGGCTCGAAAGCCATGACCCTTTCGACCACTTTTCGTGTCACGCGCTGATGGAATGCCATCCAAGCTCCTTGTTCAATTTCAGTTCACGGCCGACTATACGATCCGATACCGGGCCTCGATCGATCCGTAGAGTCGGAAGGCGAAAAGTCCGATTGCCGCCAGCCTGGTTCGTATCGACAGCGAAGGCGGGCATAGATGAAGAACCCGCCGACAATGAGGAAAATAGCGCCCCGCGCCAGCAGTCCAGCGTGCAGATGCCATTGAGGACGTCCGGCGCAGGAATCCGCCTTCGAGATAGCGAAGTTATCAGCCGTTGATGCCCTTCACCGCCTGGGCGCAACCGGCGCAAGTCGCGGTTCCGGAAATGCCGGTGCGCAAGGTCATCTCACGCTTGGAACAATTCGGTGACAAATCGTGTGCGGCCGCGTTGGATCATTCTTCCGCCACATGCGTTCTCCAACGCTGCCTGACCCGCTTGCATGAGTCTCAACAAGGGCGGCTGAAGAATTACAAGGAGTACAGGGATGAAGAAGATTGTTGCCGTGGCGCTCGCCGCTCTGCCGGTCGTAACCAGCGCCGGAGCCGCCTTTTCCGCCGATTTGATCACCCGCCGGGACCGCGTTCCGGTTTATGAAGAGCCGGATCAGCGCGGCGGGGTACGCATCGGCTATCTCGATTGCTCGATCGGCGGCGGCGTCGGTTACGTGCTCGGCTCCGCCAAGGAAGCCGACTGCGTCTTTACAACGGCAATCGGCAGCGAACCCCTCGACCGCTATACCGGCACAGTGCGCAAGATGGGAGTCGATCTCGGCTTCACCACACGCTCGCGGCTGATCTGGGCGGTCTTTGCCCCGACCGCCGGTTATCACCACGGTTCGCTCGGCGGCCTTTACCAGGGCGCCACCGCCGAGGCCACCGTCGGTGCCGGCATCGGCGCCAACCTCCTCGGCGGCGGCACCGCCGGCTCCAGCCAGCTGCAGCCGGGGAGCGTCACGGGCCAGCTCGGCCGCAACGTCGCCGCCCCCGGCACCTCGGTGACGCTGACGCCGGCGGGCTGAGGTTTTAAAAGCGCATTCCCTTCCCCGGAAACGGGGGAGGGGCTAAAATGAGGTAGAGCATTTCGCGAGCATGAGTTCTCTCCGGCCTCTTGCTCCACGCCGTTCACATTCATACCTTAAAGAAACGGTATGGTTAGCCTTTGCAGACCCTTGCGGGGTTCCGGACCGCGTATTGCCTCATCAGGATTTGCATCATGGATCTCGAGAAAAGTTTACGGTCGGTCGTGGCCGTGCGTGCTTCAATCCCGGACAACGCCTTTACGGCCAACACTCTCGGCACCCGCCGGGAAGGTAGCGGCGTGGTGATCCGCGAAAACGGGCTGGTCCTGACGATCGGTTACCTGATCACCGAAGCCGAAGACGTCTGGCTGACGCGCCAGGACGGCCGCGTCGTGCCGGCCCATGCGCTCGCCTACGATCAGGAAAGCGGCTTCGGCCTGGTGCAGGCCATGGCCCCGCTCGATCTGCCGGCGCTCCAGATCGGCGATTCCGCCACAGCAACGCTCGGCGATCCCGTTGTCTTCGCCGATGGGGAGGGAGAATATGTGCGCGGCAATATCGTCGCCAAGCAGGAATTCGCCGGATATTGGGAATATCTTCTGGACGAGGCGATCTTCATCGCGCCCGCCCATCCGTCCTGGGGCGGCGCGGCGCTGATCGATACGGAAGGCAAGCTGCTCGGCGTCGGATCGCTGCGCCTACAGATGAGCAAGGGCGGAGAGATCGCCGACATCAACATGGTCGTCCCGATCAACCTCCTGAAGCCGATCCTCGACGATCTCCTCAATCGCGGCGAGTTCAACCGCCCGCCACGCCCCTGGCTCGGCGCCATGTCGGCGGAAAGCAACGGCGAAGTGGTGGTCATGAGCGTCACCGAAAACGGACCGGCAGCCCAGGCGGGCCTGAAGCGGGGCGACGTGATTTCGGAGATCCGCGACGGTGAGGTCGACGGGCTTGCGGATTTCTACCGCAAGATCTGGGACAGCGGGCCTCCGGGTGCCGAAATCCCGATGCGCATCCTGCGCGATGGACGGGAGGCCTGGCTCAGGGTGAAGTCGGCGGACCGGAACGATTTCTTGCGGAAGCCGCAGCTGCAGTGACCTCTTCTCCCCAGCTTGAGAGAGAGAGAAGAGATTGATGCCGCTACCGTACCACGATCGCCCGGAAATCGTTGACATTGGTCCCGGTCGGCCCGGTATTGAACACGTCGCCAATCGCCGAAAACCCTGAAAAACTGTCGTTCCGGTCGAGTAACTTGCGGCCATCCAAGCCGCCAGCCCGCAATCGCCTCGCCGTCGTGCCGTCGACAAAAGCGCCGGCATTGGTTTCCGATCCGTCGATACCGTCCGTGTCGGCGGCCAGCGCGGTGATCTCGTGCCCGTCGATCGCCAGTGCCAAGGCCAGCGCGAATTCGCCGTTGCGGCCG
>NZ_JALBGW010000155.1:0-11333 GCF_023006485.1 Neorhizobium sp. BETTINA12A | reverse complement strand
GGCGCGGATTGGAAACGGCAAGGATTGGAATGCCCGCGTCCGCCGTATGGCCGGCAATCGCCGCGACCGCGCCGCGGGCGGCCGCATCGCCGATATAACGAGACCCGTCCGCCTTGGTGCCGGCGAATGCGGCAAACAGCATGCCGGAGGTTACCTTGCGGCTGTCGGAAGTAAGGCCGGTCACGTCGAGATCGCCTGCCGGCCCGGCCATCAGCTCGGCTATTTCCGGGAAATCCCGTCCGGCAAGTTCTCGCAACTTCATCGGTTGATTGTCCATTCTGAGCGTCGTCCCCTCGAATCGTCCGCTCAAGTTGTTATCGCTCAATAAGACACAAGCAGGGCAGAACCGTCATTGCCGAATTTCGGCTTCACTCCCAGAATGGGCGCCGTGCGGGTGATGATCTCCTTGACCATGGGAGCAGCCGAGGTTGCCGCAAGAGCTGCACCGTTGCCTTTCTCGGTCTTGGGTTCGTCGCAGAACGTCAGGACGACATATTGCGGATTGTCCATCGGAAATGCGGCGAGGAACGCGTTGAAGTTCTTGTCGTGGACGTAACGCCCGTTGACGACCTTGTCCGCCGTGCCCGTCTTGCCGCCGACGTTGAAGCCCGCCACGCGTGCGTTTCTGCCGGAGCCGTTGACGCCGTTCCATTCGAACAGGAAGCGCATGTCCTTGCTGGTCGTCGGCTTCATCACCTGGGTGGCGACCTTGTCGGCCTCCGCGCGGGTACGCGGCAGGAAGGTCGGCTCGACCAACTTGCCTCCGTTGACCAGCGCCGCACCGGCAACCGCCGTCTGCAAAGGCGTCGTCGAGACACCGTGGCCGAAGGAAATGGTGACCGAATTGATCTTCTTCCATTCGCGCGGCTGGCTCGGATAAGCGACTTCCGGAAGCTCGGTGCGCATTTTCGTCAGCAGGCCGAGCTTGGTCAGGAAGTCCTTGTGGCCTTCGATGCCGACCGTGTCGGCGATCTTGGCGGTACCGATATTCGACGAAAACTGAAAAATTTCCGGAACGCTCAGTATGCGCCCCTTGCCGTGGAAATCCTTGATGGTGAAACCGCCGATGCGGATCGGGAACCGGGCGTCGAACGTGCTCTGAAGGTTGACCTTGCCGGAATCGAGACCCATGGCGATCGTGAAGGACTTGAAGGTGGAGCCCATTTCGAACGTGCCGTTCGACACGCGGTTGAACCAGCCCTCCTCGCCGCCTTCGGCCGGATTGTTGGGATCGAAATCGGGCGCGGACGCCATGGCGAGCACCTCGCCGGTATGTACGTCGAGGACGACCGCGCCGGCGCCGATCGAGCTGTACTTGGTGATCGCTTCGGTCACCACGTCGCGGACGATCGACTGGACGCGCAGATCGATGGACAACTTGACCGGTTCCAGCGGCTGATTGGACGTCATGCCAACGGCTGCGAGATCGGCAAGGCCCTGATTGTCGACATAGCGCTCCATGCCGGCGACGCCGCGATTGTCGATATTGACGTAACCGACGACATGCGCAGCGGTCGGGCCGCCCGGATAGAAACGACGCTTTTCGGGCCGGAAACCGATGCCCGGAATGCCGAGCGCCAGGATCTGGCTCTGCTGCTTCGGGGTCAGCTGGCGGCGCAGCCACTGGAAACGCGAATTCGAGGTCAGCTTCGAATAGGTACCCTTGACGTCGAGGTCGTTCAGGACCGTCGCGAGCTTCTCGATCACCTCGTCGGCATCGATGATCTTGTTGGGTTCGGCAAACAACGAAACCGTGCGGATGTCGGTCGCCAGAACCGCGCCGTTGCGATCGACAAGGTCGGGACGCGACGCCAGCAGCCGATCTGCCGGCAGGATGCTCGAGGTGGTCAGCGGCTGCGCGACGCCATATTGCATCAGGCGGCCGCCGATGACGCAGTAGAAGACCGCGAAGCCGGCGATCAGCAGGCCGACGCGGTTTTTCGCCTGGGCCGACTTGCGCTTGCGGGTTCCCTCGAAGGATGCCTTTTCAGAGCCGCGGCCACGGCTGCCGGACGAAAAATGCGCGCGGCTCTTGACGATCATGATGCGGGACAGGAAAGACATCAGCGTTTCACCGATCCTGTTGAAATGACTTCGACGGGACCGCGCCGCAGCGGCACGGGAATTTTAGGAGCGGGCTTGGCCTTGGCGGCGGCAACACCCTTCAGGGCTGCGGCAACCTCGCTGTTCTTGCCGGCGATGATATCCTCGATAGTCGTCTCGGGCTGCGGAAGCCGAGCCCTCGGCATCGGCAGCTCCTTCGGCATCGCAAGCTGGGTCGTTTCGGTCGGGGCGAGCGCCAGCTCGGTATTGTAGACGTTAATCAGCCGGTGCAGGCGGTTGGGCTGGGTCAGCAGGGCCCAGTCTGCTTTCAGGAGATCGATCGTATCCTTCTCCAGCTTGATTTCCGATTCGAGCCGGCGAACCTCGCTGAGCTTCTCGTCGGCGCGGTGCTTGATCGAATAGGTGACGACGGCCGCTGCCGTCATGACGCCGATCAGAACAAGATCGAAGCTACGCAGCATGTATCAGGCTCCCATCTTTGCGAGGCTGGCGAGATCGGGCAGATCGAAAATGGATATGTCGGCCGCCCGAGGCGCGGCTTCCGTCCGCACACCGGCGCGAAGCTTTGCGGACCGAGCGCGCGGGTTCAACTCCGCCTCCTCGTCGCTCGCCGAGATCATCGACTTGCCGAGGGGTTCGAAGATCGCGGGCTTGGCCTCCACCATCGGCAGGTGGCGCGAACCGGAGGCCTTGCCGGAACGATCGGCAAAGAACTGCTTGACGATCCGGTCTTCGAGCGAATGGAAGGTGACGACGACCAGCCGGCCGCCGGGCTTCAGCGCCCGCTCGGCGGCGAACAGCGCCTGGGCGAGCTCGCCGAGCTCGTCGTTGACGAAGACACGCAGCGCCTGGAAGACGCGGGTCGCCGGATGGATCTTGTCCTTGGCCTTGCGCGGGTTGACGGTCTCGATGAGGTTGGCGAGTTCGCGCGTGGTCGTGAACGGCTCGGTCAGACGCCGCTTCTCGATGGCGCGGGCGATGCGGCCCGACTGCTTCTCCTCGCCGAGAAAACCGAAGATACGGGTGAGATCGCCGACCTTGGCGCGATTGACGACATCCGCCGCCGACACGCCGCTCGCCGACATGCGCATATCGAGCGGGCCGTTGCGCTGGAAGGAGAAACCGCGATCGGCCTCGTCGATCTGCATGGAGGAGACGCCGACATCGAACACCACGCCATCAAGCCCGCCTTCCGGCGCATGATCGGCAAGGCGGGAGAACTGCGACTGAATGAGATGGAGGCGGCCCTTGTGAGCATCGGCGAGCGCCTTGCCGGCAGCAATCGCATTCGGGTCGCGATCGAGCGCGATCACTTCGGCATCCGCCGCAAGGATCGCGGATGTATAACCACCTGCCCCGAATGTACCGTCGAGAATGATCTTGCCGGCTCGAGGCTCGAGTGCCTCGAGAACTTCTTTCAAAAGAACCGGAATGTGACGAACCGGTCCGCCTTCGGGCTCCGCTGTTCCGTCGCCTGGATTCGCCGCCATTCCGTTCCCCTGTCTTACGCGGGACGCGAACCGAAGCGCCCCTCTCTCGCCGCCGCCTGCGCCTCGTGGAACGCCTGCGGCTGCCAAAGTTGAAAATGATCCGAGCGCCCAACGAAGGTAACGTCCGAGCTGATTCCCGTGAAGTCGCGGATGAAATCCGTGACCATCAGCCGGCCCTCCGCATCGAGCCTCATGAAGAGGCCGCCACCGTGAACGAGCAGCGACATCCGGTTCGCTTCCGGCGAAAACGGATCGACGGAGGCGATCTGCCGCTCGTAACGATCGAGCAGATCCGGCCCGCCGACGCTGATCGCCGGATAGGTGAAATCCTGGAGGCAATAAAGCTCCTGGATCCCGCGCTCCGAAAGGACCGAACGAAAACTCGCCGGAACGGAGACCCGTCCCTTCGCATCGATCCTGTTCGTCGCATTCGACAGGAAGCGGCTCATCACGCCAAACATCCGCTCCGTTATGGTGCAGGACGGAAGCCCGCCCACCCGTTGACACAGCACCAAACACAGCTTCGCCGCCCGGATGGGCGGATAACCGCCCGGCCGTAGGACGACCGAAACTCAGGGATTGGCGGGCGCTCATTCGCCCTTGTGCAGTGCGATTTTGGGATACCATGGGACCATATGGGCGTCAATGGGAGAAGCCCCGCTAGCCACTCCCAAGCAGGATTTATTTATAAGCTGTTAAGTTTAACAAAGGGTTATCGGAGGACATGAAGAAACCGCCTCGGCAGTTTCCGACAAGTGGATTTTCGACCCTCGTTAAGCTCCGACAAACAAAGGAGCTTTCGAAATTCCTGATATAAACGCTGCGCCGCAAAAAGCGGCCGCAGGGGTGTCTATACCCCGAAAGGTGTAGACCGAATCGCGCCCGCGAGAGGAGGTAAACGCCAGTTGGCCTGTAAGCCGGGTTCTGTATGGCCCCGGTGCAAGCACCGGAACGTGGCAGCCATTCATCTGGGACGACATTTGCATGCCGCCTCACGCAACCCACCCGGATGACTGGCCCGGAAACAGGCTGTAGCCGCGTTTTCACGTGGCCCGTGTCATCCCTATTCGGTCTTGCTCCCGGTGGGGTTTACCTTGCCGCCGCTGTTACCAGAAGCGCGGTGGGCTCTTACCCCACCCTTTCACCCTTACCCCGCTAGCTCTGCCGCTTTGTCGAAAAGCGGTACAGCAAGCGGGGCGGTTTCCTTTCTGTGGCACTTTCCCTAGGGTCGCCCCCGCCGGACGTTATCCGGCACCGTGTTTCCGTGGAGCCCGGACTTTCCTCACCCTACCGCCTTTCGGCATTGGTAAAGCGCGGCTGCCCGGCCAACTGGCAGCGGTCACATAACCGAGATGCCGAGCGAAAGCCATAGGCTGGAAGTAATCAGGCCGGAGATAATCCGTTCAGAGATAATCGGCGCGGAAATCCGCCGAATAGGCGTCGTCCCGGATTTCCCCATGGAAGATCAATTCGGCGCCGAGCCGGCCGATCTCGTCGGAACTCTTGGCCGCCGCCCCGCAGCCGCCGCTGAGGATGCCGATTCGGGAGGCATCGGTCATGGCGATCGCCGGATATCCGGTCGGGGTGAACGAGGTGACGCAGGCCGCCATCGACGAGCGCGAGAGATCGAGCTCCGGCATCAACCGTGTCATGATCTCGGCAAGCCGGGCGCGCGTGCTTTCCCGCCCGCCGGAACGGAACCAGGCGCGGATGTCCGGCTCCGTCGGCAGCAGCAAATCGTCCGGATCGCCGCCGATCTTCAGATAGATCCCGCCATCGGGATAACGCACCGGCGGCAGGAGATAGACGCCGTCCTCGCCCTCGCGCCATTTCCAGATCAGCGAAGGCACCCTGCCCCAGACATCCATCGCAGCCTCGTCGACCTCGAAGAAGGCGACGGTGCGGGCATAGACACTCAGGTCGAGGCGTGCGCCGAGCAGCCGTTCGTTGATCGAAAAACCTCCGGCTGCGACCAGCACTTTTTCGGCAAGATAGCTGTTGCCCTCGGTGGTCGTGACGGCGACCTGATCGCCATCCTGACGCACCGAGGAAACCGTTTCCGGAATGATTGCCGTACCCTGGCGCTCGGCGATCAGGGCCTGCGCCTTCACCAGCCGGCGCGGATTGATGTGTCCGGCGTTCCTCGGCTCCCAGACACCTTCGCTCTCCTTCGGGAACGAGAAGAGGCCGAATCGCCCAGCAAGATCCGCATCCGACAGCGTCTCGGTCGAAACGCCGAGCTTGTCTGCCGCATCGAGCACGTCTGCGACGTAGGACGGGCCGTCGCCGCGCTTCGGGCCAACCAGCAGGCAGCCCGATTGGGAATAGAAATCCACGCCGCTTTCACGGGCAATCTCGCCGTAACGTTCGATCGAACGATTGGCGAGGCGCGCCCACACGGGATCGGGATCGATCGTCCGGGTGATGCGCGCCTCGTCGTAGTGGCTGGCAAAGACGCCTTCATGGCGCCCGTAGTCCGCCGGCTCACCGGGACCGACCAACGCAATACCGTCGGTCCATTTCGAGAGGTAGCGGGCCGCCGCAGCGCCCATCATGCCCCTCCCGATCACGATAAATCTGAACCGTTCCGTCATGCCCTCGCCTTTCGATTCCACCGGCCGAAATGTCTTCTGTTCGAAGCACTTCTAGCCGTTTTCGGAATCAAAATGCCACAGGCGAAAGCGACGCAGTGTGTTCGGCCGTCTGTTCAGCGGTCTCGATCACCGCCTGGACCCGGTTGCAATAACGCTTCGAAACCGGGTTCATGCGCTTGGCGCCATGGCCGGCATTGTATTTGAGGATGGTGCCGCAGATCTTGCCGCCGCCGAGTTCATGCGCGCCGGCCAGGTACTTCATACCATAGCGGATATTCGTCTCGGGATCGTAGAGGCCGTAGTCGGGGCCTTCATAGCCCATCAGCCTTGCCGTTGCCGGCTTGATCTGCATCAGCCCGATCTCGCCGGCACTGCCCTTGACGGTCGGCCGGAAATTGCTCTCGATCTGCACCACGGCCAGCGCGATCTCCTCCGGAACATCATATTCGTCCGCATATTTTGAGATCAGCTGGGAATAATGAAGCTGCCGAACCAGGCGCTTGGCTTCATCGGTGGGCGCGGCAAAACCGGTTTCGCGCGTTTCCCATGGAATGATCAGCGGCTTGGTATAGGTAGTGACGGCGTCGTCCTCAGCGCGCACGAGTTCGGTTCCCGCGACCAGCATGGCAAGGCCCGCCGCGGCAGCAACAATCATAATATTCATGTAGGTGAAGTGTCTCCGGACCAGCAGGAATCGCGGGTGCCGTTACGCAAACACCCTCTCAGCGCGTCGCCGGATTGACGGCGCGATGTCTGAACGATCCTGGTCGTTTATCTCTGCAACCCCCGTCCAACATGGCGGCTGCCGTTAGCGGGTCCTTTAGACCGGGCTAATAAGGAGATGATGTGGCACGGCTGATTTTTGCGGTTTTCCGCCGGTTCAAACGACCGCCGCGGCGCTCGGCGTCAATTGAATTTTGGCAAGGACTTGAGCAGCCGATGCAGAGTGTCGATCGTCGAGAAATCGGCGATCCCATCGACGAGCTGCGGCCGGAAATGCCGCTGGAAAGCCTCGACCACGCCCTTCGTGCGCTCGCAGAAAGTGCCCGTGATTTCAATTCCGTAGCCATAGAGCGAGAGCATCGACTGCAAGGCCTCGATAGGCTGGCCACTCTCCCCGAACTGGAAAAACCGTCCGCCGCTGATTTGCGTTGGATCGATCCAATGGCCGATCCCCTCAAGGTACAACTTTTCCCAGGGGAAATTTTCGCCCGGATCGACCTTGCGGATCGGGGCGACATCGGAGTGTCCGAGCACCCTTTCCGGCCGGATTTGCCACCTCTCGCCGCAATCGCGACACAATTCGACGACGGCTTCGACCTGCGTGGACGGATAGGCCGGCAGGCCTCCGGGATGGCCCGGATTGGCGATCTCTATACCGATAGAACAGGAATTGATGTCGATCTCGCCGGCCCAGGAGCTCTTGCCCGCATGCCAGGCACGCCGATCCTCCGGCACGAGCTGCACCACGCCTCCGTCCTCGTGGACGAAATAATGGCTCGAGACCTGGCTCTCCTCGTTGCACAGCCAGGAGAGCGCCTTATCGCCGCTCGGCATGCCCGTATAGTGCAGGATGATCATGTCGGGCCGGCGAGCGCCGGCACGTTCGCCATGGTTGGGAGAAGGCCTTACCGTCGCGCCGGCATAATCGGCGTTAAACGGCGTCATGCGGCGCGGCGCTCTTTCTCGATCGCCGCATAGGCGGCGTTGAGTGCCGCCATGCGCTCGTTGGCGGCGGCATGCAGCGAAGCCGGAACACCGCGGGCGATCAGCCGGTCGGGATGATGTTCGGAGACAAGCGAGCGGTACTGCTTGCGGATCTTGGCGAAATCGTCTTCCGGCGAAACGCCGAGCACCAGATAGGGGTCCCGGCCCTCGAGATGCACGTGCCGCGCCATGATGCGGCGGAAATGCCCCTCGTCGATGCGGAAGATTTCGGCGATGCGGGACAGGAAAGCAAGTTCCGCCTCATGCACCAGTCCATCCGCCTTAGCGATATGGAACAGGCCGTCCACGACGTTTTCCAGCATCGGGCAATTATCAGCCTTGCCGGCACCGGGGCTGCACAATCCGGCGAGCTTGGTCGCATAGGCTTCATAACCTGCAACGTCCTGGCGCGCGAGGTTATAGAGGCGTGCGACGTTGCGGGCTTCCTCGTCGGGAAAATCGAATATCTGCTGAAAGGCCTTGACCTCGGCCTCGCTGACGATACCGTCGGCCTTCGCCATCTTGGCCGACAGCGCGATGATGGCAACCGAAAACGACACCTGCCGGCGCGTTTCCGGATCACCCTCGAATACCGTGCGGATCGCCTCAATGACGCGGCCGAGCGCGTTCCCGGCTGCGTCGCCCATGGCGCCGAGAAGCCGTTCCCATAGAGAAGAAAACTGAAGGCAAGCAAAATCCCAGATCATCAGAATAGTGGACCAGATTGCAGCCGCGATTGCAAGACGACGGACGGCCCGTCTTAGATTAAACTATGTTCATGTTTTCCGAACAATCACCGGCGCTCACAGACAGGTGACGCTGTACTCCGGGACAATTGACGAGGCCCGCAGATCTGTTTTCCACAGGCGAGGCTTGAGTGCCGTAAGAGTTGAATCGATTATATTAGCCTCTCCTGCGCCACGAAGTCGAAGCTGCGGTTTTTCTTGAGAAATTCACTTTACAGGGGCCTATCTCTGTCGCATCCATTCAGCGGTTTTGAACTGTACGCGAGCATGCGCGTCAAGGAGGATCGATGGCCAAACAGAAAGTAGCAATGCTGACCGCAGGGGGCCTCGCGCCCTGTCTGTCTTCCGCCGTCGGCGGCCTGATCGAGCGCTACAACGACGTCGCGCCTGATATCGAGATGGTCGCCTACCGCTCCGGTTATCAGGGCGTTCTGCTCGGCGACCGCATCGGAATCACCAGGGACATGCGCGAAAAGGCGCATCTGCTGCACCGCTACGGCGGCTCGCCGATCGGCAACAGCCGCGTCAAGCTCACCAATGCCGCAGATTGCGTCAAGCGCGGCCTCGTCAAGGAAGGCGAGAACCCGCTTCGCGTTGCCGCCGAGCGGCTAGCGGCCGATGGGATCACCATCCTCCACACGATCGGCGGCGACGACACCAACACGACGGCCGCCGACCTCGCAGCCTATCTCGGCGCCAATGGCTACGACCTGACCGTCGTCGGCCTACCGAAGACCGTCGACAACGATATCGTGCCGATCCGCCAGTCGCTCGGCGCCTGGACGGCTGCCGAAGTCGGTGCCTCTTTCTTCGACAACGTTTCGAACGAGCAGAGTGCCGCTCCTCGCACATTTGTGATTCACGAAGTGATGGGACGTCACTGCGGCTGGCTTACCGCCGCGACCGCACGAGCCTATATTCAGAAGACCAAAGGCAACGAATATGTCGAGGGCTTCATGATGAACAGCGCTATGAAGAACATCGATGGTGTCTACCTGCCGGAGATGGCCTTCGACCTCGACAAGGAGGCCGCACGCCTCAAGGACGTCATGGACCAGCGCGGTTTCGTGACCTTGTTCGTTTCGGAAGGTGCCGGCCTCGATACGATCGTCGCCGAACGGGAAGCGGCAGGCGAAGCGATCAAGCGCGACGCGTTCGGCCATGTTAAGATAGACACGATCAATGTCGGCGGCTGGTTCCAGAAGCAGTTCGCAGCGCTGATCGGAGCCGATCGCTCTATGGTGCAGAAGTCCGGCTATTTCGCCCGTTCGGCACCGGCGAACGGCGGCGACCTGCGCCTCATCCAGGGCATGGTCGATCTCGCGGTCGAAAGCGCGCTGAACAAGGTTTCCGGCGTCACCGGCCACGACGAGGATCAGGGTGGAAAACTGCGCACGATCGAATTTCCCAGAATCAAGGGTGGAAAACATTTCGATCTGACGGCAAAATGGTTCGGCGAAGTGATGGACCATATCGGCCAACCCTTCGAAACGGCTTGAGACAAGAAAATTAGCGGGCGCCGCTCAACGGGCGTCCGGGAGGAAATGGAATGACGGCTGACATCTGGCTCGCTTTTGCTGCGACCGCGGTATTTCTCGCCCTCCTTCCAAGCCCCCTTGCTTGTCTCACCGCCAGCTTCTCGCTCCAGCGCGGTCGCCG
The DNA here is from genome assembly GCF_023006485.1 of Neorhizobium sp. BETTINA12A. NCBI lineage: Bacteria > Pseudomonadati > Pseudomonadota > Alphaproteobacteria > Hyphomicrobiales > Rhizobiaceae > Neorhizobium > Neorhizobium sp. BETTINA12A. The sequence continues at coordinate 1,073 of NZ_JALBGW010000155.1, read as the reverse complement.
CACGGCGATCGCCACGGTTCCGGGACTTGCCGTCGGAATGTCGGCCGCCCTGATCGTGGCGATGATCCCCATGGCCCTGGTCGCCGTCTATCTGCCGAAGCTCGTCGACGTAATCTCCTGGGCGGGGCTGGGCTACCTGATGCTCTATGTGCTCTGGTCCTACCAGGACCCGCGAATCTCCGGCCCCATCGCCGACAATGACAATCTTCCCGAGTGTCGGGCGGCGCGAATCTTTGGATGCCTGTTCGGCAAATCCGCCTTCCAGGCGCGTTATGCCATCGTTCTTGCAGCCGTGCTCACACAGTTCGTCGATCCCGACCGGTCGCTCCTGCCCCAGCTTCTCGAAATGCAGGCGACCTTCCTTGTTTGCGCAGCACTTGGAGCCGGAATTCACGTGCTTTTTCCGCGCCGCGTGCTCGCCCGCAGACGGCGCCCCGCCAACCTCAATGCCGCCTCGCGCAAACCCCAGACGCGCTTCATTTCACGGCGTGCGGTGACCGCCGGTTATCGCCGGATCGCCGCTTGACGCTCGCCGTCTTGCCGGACGCCACCCAATAGGTTAATGGAAATGCTCTTTTGGTGGCGTTTGGGCGGACTGGGGTAACCATTTTTTCATGAAAGCGACCCAATGGCGATAATCCGATTCCTCGGCCGCGGGACGGTTGTGGCGTGCGCCGTTTCTTCAGCTCTCACCGGATGTTCGAGCGTCGAACGCGAGCAAAAGCTTGCATCGACGCAGTCGGTTGCCCCGATCAACGGCCAGGCGACAGGACCTGTTCAGACAGCTTCCGCGGATGGCCAGACGACGACGCATAAAGCCGATCTGCCGGTCTACGGGCCGGTTCAGGTTGCAGGCCAGACGATCCCTCCGGGCGTCCAGCTTGCGTCCACCGTCCAGGTAGCCGACACCCAGCCGACCGTGGCACTCGCCAAGACCGCAAGACTTCCCGTTCCGACGCCTGCAGCCGTCGATGCGATGTCCGTTCAGTCGGCCGCGATGGCAGCGCCCACCATGGCCCCGCTCGTCGCTTTTGCACCGGCGCCCGGACCGGCGATGATGCCGCCGCCCGTGG
>NZ_JALBGW010000154.1:0-11503 GCF_023006485.1 Neorhizobium sp. BETTINA12A | reverse complement strand
GGGGATTTCGACCGCCGACCTGCGCGGCATCGACTGGTCTGTCCAGGCCGCCTTCGTGCTGTCGCCGGGTGTGCCGCTAACCCATCCGAAACCCCATTGGAGCGTCGACCTTGCGCGCGCCGCCGGCGTCGAGATCATCGGCGATGTCGAGCTTTTCGTGCGCGAGCGCCGGGCGCATGCGCCAGATTGCCCGTTCATCGCGATTACCGGCACCAACGGCAAATCGACGACCACGGCGCTGATCGCTCATATCCTGAGATCAAGCGGCCGCGACACCCAGCTCGGCGGCAATATCGGCACTGCGATCCTGACGCTCGATCCGCCGAAGTCCGAGCGCTATTTCGTCGTCGAATGCTCGTCCTACCAGATCGATCTGGCGCCGACGCTCAACCCCACGGCCGGCATCCTGCTCAACCTGACGCCCGATCATCTCGATCGCCACGGCACCATGCAGCATTACGCCGACGTCAAGGAGCGGCTGGTCGCCGGCAGCCGGACCGCCGTGATCGGCGTCGACGATTCGTTCTGCGCCCTCATCGCTGACCGCGTCGGACGGGCCGGTGTCGCGGTGCGCCGGATTTCCAAGCGGGTCGTCGTTGCCGATGGCCTCTATGCCGAAGGCAGCCGGATCATCGAGGCGCATGGCGGCGCGACGTCGCTGCTCGTCGATCTCGACGGCATCCAGACGCTCAAGGGCAGCCACAACGCCCAGAACGCGGCGGCGGCCATCGCAGCCTGCCTGGCGGTAGGCGTGTCGAAGGACGAGATCCGCGCGGGGCTGAGATCCTTCCCGGGCCTGAAGCACCGGATGCAGCCGGTCGGGCGCCGAACCCAGGTGGTGTTCGTCAACGATTCGAAGGCGACCAATGCGGATGCGGCAGCGCCTGCGCTCTCCAGCTACGACCGGATCTACTGGATTGCCGGCGGCCTGCCGAAGGAGGGCGGCATAGTCAGCCTCGCTCCACTCTTCCCGCGTATCGTCAAGGCCTATCTGATCGGAGAAGCCGCGCCGGCATTCGCGGCGACACTCGGCGAGGCGGTGCCCTACGAAATTTCGGGCACGCTCGAAAAGGCGGTCGCGCATGCCGCAGCGGATGCAGGAGCCGACACGACACCGTCCGCGGTGATGCTGTCGCCAGCCTGCGCCAGCTTCGATCAGTTCAAGAATTTCGAGGTTCGCGGCGATGCCTTTGTCGGCCATGTCGCAAGCCTCGACGGCGTCACGATGTTGGTCGATTTAGATTGATCGAGACGGAAAAGGGGAACGACAGATGGTAAGCCGCGCAGACCGTGGGCCGCTCGCAGACTGGTTCTGGACGATCGACCGTTTCTTCCTCGTCGCCTTCGTTTTGCTGATGGGCGTCGGTTTCATGCTCTCCTTCGCGGCATCGCCGGCGGTGGCCGAGCGTATCGGCCTTAACAGCTTCCACTTCGTCGAGCGTCACGCGCTGTTCCTGCTGCCGTCGCTGGTGGTGATGATCGGCCTCTCCTTCCTGACGCCGCGGCAGGTGCGCCGCACCGCCATCGTCCTTTTGATCATCGCGCTGGCGCTGATGGTGCTGGCGCTGTTCTTCGGCGTCGAGGTCAAGGGATCGCGGCGCTGGATCGGCGTCGGCATGTTCTCGATTCAGCCGTCGGAATTTATGAAGCCGGCCTTCGTGGTCGTCTGCGCATGGCTGTTCGCCGAACACGCGCGGCAGCCGGAAATCCCAGGCAACCTCTTCGCCATCATTTTGTTCGGCATCGTCGCAGCGCTGCTCGTCGCCCAGCCGGACCTTGGCCAGACAATTTTGACCAGCGTCGTCTGGGGAGGGATGTTCTTCATGGCCGGCATGCCCTGGCTGTGGATCGTCATGCTGGGCGGCGTCGGTGCCGGTGGCATCGTCACCGCCTATTACATGCTGCCGCACGTGACCGCCCGTTTCGACAAGTTCCTGACCGGCGAGGGCGACCGCTTCCAGATCGAGACGGCGCACGAAGCGATCCTGCAGGGCGGCTGGTTCGGACAGGGGCCGGGCGAGGGCATCGTCAAGCGCATCCTGCCGGACAGCCACACGGACTTCGTGTTCTCCGTTGCAGCCGAAGAATTCGGCATTATCTTCTGTATGGCACTTGTGGCGATCTTCGCCTTCATCGTGCTGCGCGGCCTGAACCACGCCTTCAAGGAGCGCAACGACTTCAACCGGTTCGCGGTCGCTGGCCTCGTCCTGCAGATCGGCATGCAGTCGCTCATCAATATCGGCGTCAATCTCGAACTCATGCCGGCCAAGGGCATGACGCTCCCCTTGATCTCCTATGGCGGCTCCTCGATGATCGCGATCTGCATCACTGCAGGCTTCATCCTGGCGCTGACCCGCCATCGTCCGGAGAAGCGAGCGCAGGAGCGGAGCCTGTTCCGGGTCGCCCAGGGCGTACCCGCGGAGTAAAAGTCCAATGACCAAGGGCATCATATTGCTAGCCGCCGGGGGAACCGGCGGTCATGTGTTTCCGGCAGAAGCGCTGGGACACGAACTGAAGGAGCGCGGTTATTCCGTGCATCTCGTCACCGACAGCCGGGCCGAGCGCTACGCCGGCACGTTTCCGGCCGACGAAATCCATGTCGTACCGTCCGCCACTTTCGGATCCAAGAACCCGATCGCGCTCGCCCGTACCGGCTGGAAGCTGTGGACGGGACTGCGGGCCGCTCGCCGCTTGATCGGCCGGCTGAAGCCGCTCGCCGTCGTCGGTTTCGGCGGCTACCCGACTGTGCCGCCGCTGATGGCCTCGACCGCCATGGGCGTGCCGACGATGATCCACGAACAGAACGCCGTGATGGGCCGCGCCAACAAGGCGCTGGCCGCCAAGGTCCAGGCAATCGCCGGTGGCTTCCTGCCCGAGAGCGGTGGTCCCTATGCCGACAAGACCGTGACGACCGGCAATCCGGTGCGTCCGGCCGTGCTTGCGGCCTCCAATGTCCCCTATGCCGCGTCCCGTGGCGACGATCCGTTCCGGCTGGTCGTATTCGGCGGCAGCCAGGGCGCGCAGTTCTTCTCCTCGGCCGTGCCGACGGCGCTCAGCCTGCTCGACCAGGCCGAGCGTGATCGCGTCGTCGTTACCCAGCAGGCGCGTCCGGAAGACAAGGATCGTGTCAGTTCCTGCTTTGCCAAGCTGAAGGCTCCGGCCGATATCTCCTCCTTCTTTTCGGACATGGCCGAACGGCTGGCGGCGGCGCATCTGGTCATCTGCCGCTCCGGCGCCTCGACGGTCTCGGAAATCGCGGTGATCGGCCGGCCGGCCATTCTCGTGCCTTACCCGCATGCTCTGGATCACGACCAGGCAGCCAATGCCGAGGCGCTGGTGGCGACCGGCGGCGCAAAGGTCGTGCAGCAGTCGGATCTGTCGCCGGAAAAGCTTGCCGCGATCATTTCGGGTGCGATGAAGGATCCGGATAAGCTCGAAAGAATGGCAGCGGCCGCCAAGTCCGCCGGACGGCCGAATGCAACCGGCAAGCTTGCGGATCTGGTCGTGGCGATCGCGGAGCGGAAATCGATTTCGGAATTTAAGGGAGTGCGTGCATGAAGATGCCGAAGGCCATAGGGCTCGTTCATTTCATCGGCATCGGCGGTATCGGCATGAGCGGTATCGCCGAGGTGCTGCATAATCTTGGCCACAAGGTCCAGGGATCCGACCAGGCCGACGGCGCCAATGTCCAGCGCCTGCGCGACAAGGGCATCCCGGTCTTCGTCGGCCACCAGGCCGAGAATATCGGCGATTCCGAGGTGGTCGTCGTCTCGACCGCGATCAAGAAGAACAATCCGGAACTGATGGCCGCGCGCGAAAAATCGCTGCCGATCGTCCGCCGCGCCGAAATGCTCGCCGAGCTGATGCGCTTCCGCAACGCGATCGCCATCGGCGGCACGCATGGCAAGACGACCACGACCTCGATGGTCGCGGCGCTGCTAGAGGCCGGTAATCTCGATCCGACCGTCATCAACGGCGGCATCATCAATGCCTACGGCACCAATGCCCGCATGGGCGAGGGCGAGTGGATGGTGGTCGAGGCCGACGAATCGGACGGCACCTTCCTGAAGCTTCCCGCCGATGTCGCCGTCGTCACCAATATCGATCCCGAACATCTCGACCACTATGGCAATTTCGACGCCGTGCGCGCCGCCTTCCGGCAGTTCGTCGAGAACGTGCCGTTCTATGGATTCGGCGTGCTCTGCCTCGATCATCCTGAAGTGCAGGCCCTAGTCAGTCGCATCGAGGACCGCAAGATCGTCACCTATGGCGAGAACCCGCAGGCGGATGCGCGATTCTCGAACGTGCGGATGGAAGGCACCAAGTCGATCTTCGACGTGGAAATCCGCCGTCGCCGCACCGGCCGGGTATTCCAATTCAAGGATCTTGCGCTGCCGATGCCCGGGCGCCACAACATTTCCAACGCCACTGCAGCGATTGCGGTCGCCAACCGGCTCGGCATTTCGGAAGAGGATATCCGCAAGGGGCTCGCCAACTTCAGCGGCGTCAAGCGGCGCTTCACGCTGACCGGTACCTGGAACGGCGTTTCGATCTTCGACGACTACGGCCACCATCCGGTGGAGATCAAGGCGGTGCTGCGGGCAGCCCGCGAATCGTGCCAGGGTCGCATCATCGCGGTCCACCAGCCGCATCGTTACACGCGTCTGTCGAGCCTGTTCGAGGATTTCGCCAATTGCTTCAACGATGCCGATAGCATCATACTGGCGCCAGTCTACGCCGCCGGCGAGGAAGCCATCGACGGGGCCAATTCGGAAGCGCTGATTTCGCGCATCCGTTCGGGCGGCCATCGCGACGCTAGATACATGGCATCGCCGACGGAACTCGCTTCGATTGTATCGGGCATTGCGAAACCGGGTGATTTCGTGGTTCTTCTGGGGGCGGGCAATATCACGCAATGGGCTGCGGCATTGCCGAAGGAACTGGAAAGCATATCGGGACAGTAGGAAATGAAACAGGTGAACGGGGAAAAGCTTCTGGCGTCGTTGGGGGATGACGTCAATAAACTGCGCGGAAGGCTGACGCCGGATGCGCCGATGGATCGCGTCACCTGGTTCCAGGCAGGCGGCCTCGCCGAACTGATGTTCCAGCCCCATGACGTCGACGACCTCGTGACTTTCCTGCAGATCCTGCCGGAAGACGTGCCGCTGACGGTAGTCGGCGTCGGTTCGAACCTGCTCGTCCGCGACGGAGGCATTCCAGGCGTCGTTCTGCGCCTCTCGGCCAAGGGGTTCGGCGGGGTCGATCTCGTCGGCGACAACCGTATCAAGGCCGGTGCGATCTGCCCCGACAAGCACATTGCCGCGATGGCGATGGACAACGGCATCGGCGGTTTCGCCTTCTATTACGGCATCCCCGGCTCGATCGGCGGAGCCCTGCGCATGAATGCCGGCGCGAATGGCGGCGAGACGGCCGGGCGCGTCATCGAGGTGCATGCCGTCGACCGCAAGGGTGGCACGCATGTCTTCTCGACTGCCGAGATGGGCTACAGCTATCGCCATTCCTCGGTTCCGGCGGACATGATCTTTACCCACGCGGTCTTCGAAGGATATCCCGAGGAGCGGGCAAAGATCCGCGCCGAGATGGATGCCGTGCGTCAGCATCGCGAGACGGTGCAGCCGATCAAGGAAAAGACCGGCGGTTCGACCTTCAAGAACCCGGAAGGCCATTCCGCCTGGAAGCTGATCGACGAGGCAGGCTGCCGCGGGTTGGTCAGCGGCGGCGCGCAGATGTCGTCGCTGCATTGCAATTTCATGATCAATATCGGCTACGCCAGCGGTTACGACCTCGAATATCTCGGTGAGACCATCCGCCAGCGAGTTTTCGAACATTCCAGCATTAAGCTCGAATGGGAAATCAAGCGCCTCGGCATCTTCATGCCAGGCCGCGAGGTGAGGCCGTTCCAGGGCATGACAAGCGAATAACGGGATCCGGCCAGGGTGAGGCGAATGCCTCCCGTGGCGAGTTATCTTGTAAATTTAAAGCGTTGCAGCGGTCATCTCGTGTTTTGATTCCGTTGGATAGCGCCGGTGCAACCTTGGATGTTTCACGAGTTGCTTATTCATTGAGCATTCATGAGAATATATTGCATAATATCCTTGTTTGAATGAGAGTCGCGCCTGGACCGGCAGGGTGCCGGGGGCACGAGCAGGGGGATATCCAATGTTCAAAAAATTAGCGGCCGAGTTTTTCGGCACTTTCTGGCTTGTCTTCGGCGGATGCGGTAGCGCGGTTCTGGCGGCTGCATTTCCGGATCTCGGTATCGGCTTCGTCGGCGTTGCGCTCGCATTCGGCCTGACGGTGCTGACCATGGCTTATGCGGTCGGCGGTATTTCCGGCGGTCACTTCAATCCGGCGGTATCGGTGGGACTGACGGTGGCGGGCAGGTTTCCGGCATCGAGCCTCCTGGCTTATATCGTCGCGCAGGTCGTCGGGGCGGTCGTTGCGGCCCTGGTTCTCTATCTCATCGCTTCCGGCAAGGCTGGTTTCCAGCTCGGCGGCTTTGCGTCCAACGGTTATGGCGAGCATTCGCCGGGCGGCTATTCGTTGATCTCTGCGCTGCTGATAGAACTGGTTCTCACCGGTTTCTTCATCTTCATCATTCTCGGCGCGACCGGGCCGAAGGCGCCGGCAGGCTTTGCTCCGATCGCAATCGGCCTTGCGCTGACGCTCATCCATCTGATCTCGATCCCGGTCACCAACACGTCCGTCAATCCGGCCCGTTCGACCGGCGTCGCGCTGATTGTCGGGGACTGGGCCCTCGGGCAGCTTTGGCTTTTCTGGGTTGCGCCGATTGTAGGCGCCGTCCTCGGGGCGCTGGCCTGGAAGCTGGTGGACGATTCGGAAGCGCGGGCCGCGGCCTGATCTGAAGAAGAACCGCTGAGTTAAAAAAGCCCGCGAAGCTGAACGCTTCGCGGGCTTTTTCGTGCCGCAAACCGCAAGAATCGTCTGTCGATTCGAGCGCCTTGGTGGTCATTTCAGCGCCGTTCAGAATGTTGCCGCAAACTGCGCGTTAACATTCCGGGATTCGATTTTTCCTTTGTTTTCATGCTTTTGGCTACCCGGGTTAATCAAGGTAAACGGTTTGTTAACTATATTCGGGCACTAATGCAGGCATGCCTAACGTCCGGCGGGAATCGTCTGAGAGCAGGTTGGCGCAAGCGCCGTACTTTAGAGTGTAGTCCTTTTTGGCGGGAGTGATTGATGAGCGACAAGCACGTGGCTGTTTTGATGGGAGGATTTTCCTCCGAGCGGCCTGTCAGCCTGTCCTCGGGCACTGCCTGTGCGGATGCTCTCGAAGGCGAAGGTTATCGCGTCACCCGTGTCGATGTCGGCCGGGATGTGGCGGCCGTCCTCTCTGAGCTTCGGCCGGACGTCGCCTTCAACGCCTTGCATGGACCTTTCGGCGAGGACGGAACGATCCAGGGCATCTTGGAATATCTCGAAATTCCCTATACCCATTCCGGCGTGCTCGCGTCTGCGCTCGCTATGGACAAGCATCAGGCCAAGCATGTCGCCAAGGCGGCCGGCATTCCGGTCGCCGAAGCCAAGGCGATGAGCCGGTTCGATATCGGCAATGCCCATCCGATGAAGCCGCCTTACGTGGTGAAGCCGGTTCGCGAAGGGTCGTCCTTCGGGGTCGTGATCGTCCAGGAGAATCAGTCGCATCCGCCGCAGATCATCGGTTCGTCCGAGTGGCGCTACGGCGATCGGGTTCTGGTCGAGCGTTATGTTTATGGCCGCGAGCTTACCTGCGGCGTGATGGGCGATGTGGCGCTTGGGGTTACCGAAGTGGTGCCGCTCAGCCACGCTTTTTACGATTACGACGCGAAATATGCGGAAGGTGGTTCGAAACACGTCATCCCTGCGCAAATTTCACCGAATATTTACCAAAAGATTCAAACACTAGCGCTCAAGGCGCATCAGGCGATGGGCTGCCGTGGCGTCAGTCGCTCCGACTTTCGCTACGACGACCGCTTCTCCGAGAACGGCGAGGTCATCTGGCTGGAAATCAATACGCAGCCGGGCATGACCCCGACCTCACTGGTGCCCGAAATGGCCGGCCATGCCGGCCACTCATTTGGTGAACTCGTCCGTTGGATGGTGGAGGACGCTACGTGTTTGCGTTGATCGGCAGAAAGGCGGGTGGACCGCGCGGCCGTTCTCAGGCTCTTTATCTCGGTGCCGAGGAGCGCCGGGTTCTTCCTCGTCCGCTACGCCGGGTTTTCCGTTTCTGCGTTAGCCTCGCCACGGGCCGCATCCATATTCCGTCCCATACCGGAACCGTTTCCGCTGCCGGCTTCTTCGCTGCCGTCGGTCTCTACGGCATGTCGCTCGGCGGTCACGGCCAGGCTGTCGCGCAGGCGACCACGGCGGCTGTCGGCTTTGCGATCGAAGACGTTCGCGTCTCGGGCAATGACCAGACTTCCGAAATCGACATCCTGCAGCTTCTCGGGCTCGACGGCACGACGTCGCTCGTCGCTCTCGATATCGATTCTGCTCGCCGCAAGCTCTCGGCGCTTCCCTGGGTCCAGTATGCGGAAGTCCGCAAGATCTATCCGAAGACGATCGAGGTGATGCTGAAAGAGCGTCAGGCCTTCGGGATCTGGCAGCACGGTTCCGAACTCTCGCTGATCGAAAAGAACGGCAGCGTGATTGCGCCGCTTCGCGACAACAAGTTCGCTTCCCTGCCGCTCTTCGTCGGGCGCGACGCCGAGGCGGCGGCGGCCTCTTTCGAGGACGCCCTGTCGGGCTGGCCGGAGCTGAAGAACCGGGTGAAGGCCTATGTCCGCATCGCCGGCCGCCGCTGGGATCTGCATCTCGACAACGGCATCGTGCTGAAGTTGCCGGAAGGTAATGTCACCAAGGCGCTTGCCATGCTCGCCAAGCTCGAAAAGGATCAGGGCGTGCTGGAGCGTGACGTCGCCGCCGTCGATCTTCGGCTTGAGGATCGCACCACTGTTCAGCTCACCCCTGGCGCTCTGGATCGCCGCAGGGAAGCGCTCGACGCACGATCAAAGGCCCTGAAGAAACTGGGAGAGCAGTCTTGAGCGTATTCGGTTCCTCCCATTTCGGCCTGCCGCGCATGAAGCCGCTGTCTTCCAAGCGCAGCCATGTCGTCTCGGTCCTGGATATCGGCTCCACCAAGGTGGTCTGCATGATCGCCCGGCTGACGCCGCGTCAGGAAAGCCAGGTCCTGCCGGGCCGCACCCACAATATCGAGATCATCGGCATCGGCCACCAGCGCTCGCGCGGTGTGAAGTCCGGCGTGATCGGTGATCTCGACGCAGCCGAGAGCGTCGTCCGTCTGGCGGTCGACGCCGCCGAGCGTATGGCCGGGCTTACCGTCGACAGCCTGATCGTTAATGTGTCCGCCGGCCGCATCACCAGCGACGTCTATACCGCGACGATCGATCTCGGCGGCCAGGAAGTGGAAGAGGCCGATCTCAAGAAGGTTCTTATCGCGGCAAGCCAGCAGTCGCTGCGCCAGGACCGCGCCATCCTTCATTCACTGCCGACCGGCTTCTCGCTCGACGGCGAGCGCGGTATCCGCGATCCGCTGGCGATGTTCGGCGATACGCTCGGCGTCGACATGCATGTGGTCGCAGCCGAACGCGCCACGCTGAAGAACCTCGAACTCTGCATCAACCGCGCCCACCTCTCGGTCGAGGGCATGGTCGCGACGCCCTATGCCAGCGGCCTCGCAGCCCTCGTCGACGACGAAGTCGAACTCGGTTGCGCGGCGATCGACATGGGCGGCGGCACGACGACAATCTCGGTCTTTGCCGAGGGCAAGCTCGTCCATACGGACGCGATCAGCCTTGGCGGCCATCACGTGACAACCGACCTTGCCCGCGGGCTTTCCACCCGCATCGAGGATGCGGAGCGGATGAAGGTCGTGCACGGTTCGGCGCTTGCCAACGGGTCCGACGAACGCGACGTGATCTCTGTTCCGCCGATCGGCGAGGACGACCGCGACCAGCCGACCCAGGTACCGCGCTCGCTGGTCACCCGCATCGTTCAGGCCCGTATCGAAGAGACGCTGGAACTCATCCGCGACCGCATCCAGAAGTCGGGTTTCAGCCCGATCGTCGGCAAGCGCGTCGTGCTGACCGGTGGTGCCAGCCAGCTCACCGGCCTTTCGGAAACGGCGCGTCGGATCCTTGCGCGCAACGTCCGGATCGGCCGCCCGATGGGTGTCTCCGGCCTGCCGACGGCAGCCAAGGGACCGGCGTTTTCGACGGCGGTCGGCCTGATGATCTATCCGCAGGTCGCGGATTTGGAAACACACGCTACGCAGAGCGGCCTGATGGCCTCGCTGGGAAGCGGCAATGGCCGGCTGGCCCGCGTCGGTCAGTGGTTGAAGGAAAGTTTTTGATGTGAGGGGCTCGCCCGCCCGCATCGGAGCAGAGTTGCAATGAATTGGCCGGCGGCGATGCGGCCAGAAAAAGAAGGAACTGGTGCAATGACCATCAAGCTGCAAAAGCCTGATATCACCGAGTTGAAGCCTCGGATTACCGTGTTTGGCGTCGGTGGCGGCGGCGGTAACGCCGTCAACAATATGATCACCGCCGGCCTCGAGGGCGTCGACTTCGTCGTCGCCAATACCGATGCCCAGGCGCTGACCATGACCAAGGCCGAGCGCATCATCCAGATGGGTGCCCGGGTCACCGAAGGTCTCGGCGCCGGTTCCCAGCCGGAAGTCGGCCGCGCCGCCGCGGAAGAATGCCTCGACGAAATCGTCGATCACCTGCACGGCACGCACATGTGCTTTGTCACCGCCGGCATGGGCGGCGGCACCGGCACGGGTGCAGCCCCGGTCGTCGCACAGGCAGCCCGCTCCAAGGGCATCCTGACGGTTGGCGTCGTCACCAAGCCGTTCCACTTCGAAGGCCAGCGCCGCATGCGCCTCGCCGAGATGGGTATCCAGGAACTGCAGAAGTCGGTCGACACGTTGATCGTCATTCCGAACCAGAACCTCTTCCGCATCGCCAACGACAAGACGACCTTTGCCGACGCATTCGCGATGGCCGACCAGGTTCTTTATTCGGGCGTCGCCTGCATTACCGACCTGATGGTCAAGGAAGGCCTGATCAACCTCGACTTCGCCGACGTCCGCTCGGTGATGCGCGAGATGGGCCGCGCGATGATGGGCACCGGCGAAGCATCCGGCCCGGGCCGCGCCATGCAGGCCGCCGAAGCCGCGATCGCCAATCCGCTGCTCGACGAGACCTCGATGAAGGGCGCTCAGGGCCTGCTGATCTCGATCACCGGTGGTCGCGACCTGACGCTGTTCGAAGTCGACGAAGCCGCGACCCGCATCCGCGAAGAAGTCGATCCGGATGCCAATATCATCCTCGGCGCGACCTTCGACGAAGCGCTCGAAGGCCTGATCCGCGTATCGGTCGTGGCGACCGGCATCGATCGTGCCGCCGGCTCGGTCGACATTCGCGCCGCCGAGATGCGCGCCGCTGCAAAACCGATC
>NZ_JALBGW010000153.1:0-11522 GCF_023006485.1 Neorhizobium sp. BETTINA12A | reverse complement strand
AACCGGCGCAATCCGGTTTCGACGTGCTGACCATGCCGGCTGCGCGTGCCGATACGGTGATCGCGGAAGCCGCTCCGAGGAGCGCTGCCGAAGACGCGCCGCGCTATCGCCTGGGTGCCGCCCGCGCGCAGGTCCACGAAAACTATATCGTGGCGCAGACCGAAGACGGGCTGGTCATCGTCGACCAGCATGCCGCTCATGAACGGCTGGTGTTCGAGGCGATGCGCAAGGCGCTCGACAACAAGCGGCTGGCGAGCCAGGTGCTCTTGATTCCCGAGATCATCGACCTGCCCGAGGAAGACTGCGACCGGTTGATGGCGAATGCGACGGAACTCGACCGGCTGGGTCTGGCGATCGAGCGTTTCGGCCCCGGTGCCGTCGCGGTGCGCGAGACGCCCGCCATGCTCGGCGAAGTCGATGCGGCCTCGATGGTCCGCGACCTCGCCGACGAGATCGGCGAATGGAACACCGCCGGGGGCCTGCGCGGCAAGCTCGAATATGTCGCCGCCACCATGGCCTGCCACGGTTCAGTACGTTCCGGCCGGCGGCTGAGGCCGGAGGAGATGAACGCGCTTTTGCGGGAGATGGAAGCGACACCCGGCTCCGGCACCTGTAACCACGGACGTCCGACCTATATCGAACTCAAGCTTTCCGACATCGAGCGGCTCTTCGGCCGAAGCTGAAAAAGCTGGCAATTCAGCGACAATCGGGATAGAGCAGGCGCCATGTTTTTCCGCAGGAGACGACAGATGAACCGGTTCGAGGGAAGCGGATTCCGCGAAGCGAAGATCCGCTATCTCGACGGCGACTACCAGATCCTGACCGCCGGCTCCTATGTCATATGCGCCATGACCGGCGCGCAGATCCCGATCGACGAGTTGCGTTACTGGAGCGTCGCGCGGCAGGAGCCCTATGTCGATTGCGCCTCCTCGCTGGAAGCCGACAAACGCGCCGGTGCGCTGCCGAACCAGAGCCGCGGCTAGGCCTTCGCGACGTTTCCTTCCCGGATGCGCCGCTCCCGGAAATTGGCAATCGCCGTATCGATGATCTTGCCCGGCGCCTGCGGATCGTCGAATGCCATGTCGACTTCGACGACGCTCACCTTTTTCGCCAGTTCCTCCATGCGTCCGTGATGGCCCTGCAGCCGCACCGCATCCTTGGCTGTGGTGACGAGCGTCAGGTTGTCTTTCGCCGCATCGTCCAGCAGGTCCGAAATCTCGTCCTCACTGAAATAATGGTGGTCCGGGAAGGCGCGTTTTTCCACGACCAATCCGCCGACTTCTCTGACGGTGCGATAGAACTTTTCCGGATCGGCGATGCCGGCGAAGGCAAACAGCGACTTGCCGGCGATCTCGCGATTTTCTCGCGGCTTCAGCGCCGCGACATAGACCTGCTTGCCAGCGCGGGCAGCCTGGCGCACCAGCTTGTCGGCAGCCTCGCCGTTGCCGACCTTGAGGATGGCCGAGAGCTGGCGCATCTGCTCGGAAATCGGCGCCCTCACCGGGCCGCCCGGCACGAGATGGCCGTTGCCGATGCCGCGCACCGTATCGATGACGACGAGGGCGAAATCCAGCGCCAGGCGGGCGCTCTGAAAACCGTCGTCCATGATGATCAGGTCGGCGCCCTCGGCGACCAGTCGATGAGCGCCCTCGACGCGGGTGCGGGAAATCACCGTCAGCGTCTCGCGGCAGAGCAGCAGCGCCTCGTCACCGACCGCCTCGGCCCGGTGGTGTTCGGGGTCGACAACGGTCGTGACGTCAAGCGAACCGCCGTAACCGCGGCTGAGGAAACCGGGCTTCAGGCCCTTTTCTTTTGCCGCTCGGGCAAGGGTGATGGCGGTCGGGGTCTTGCCGGCGCCGCCGACCGTAAAATTGCCGACACAGATAACCGGCACGGGAATGCTGGCGCGCTTGGCTTTGGCCATGCGCCGGCCGGCGATCCGGCCATAAAGAAAAGAAACGGGGGCAAGGCCCCAGGCACGCCAATCCGCTTTCGTCCACCAGAATGGCGGTGCTTCCGATACCATACCCAAACTCCGGCTGATCCATCCTGAAACAGCCCGCGAACAAAATGGCACTTTTTGAAAAAAGGCAAGTCCTTGAAACCAAAGCCCGCTTCAGGCGTGAAGCTTTTCCGGCAGAAGGTCCATGAGCGCGGTGATGTCGGCAAGGCAGATATCCGCCGAGGCCGACAGCGTCTCGCGGGAGCCGGTGCCGGTCAGCACCGCGACCTTCAGGCCAACGCCAGCGCTCGCACCCATATGCATGTCGTGATTGTTGTCGCCGACCATGGCGACTTCGGCGGGATCGAGCCCGGTGGCATGGCAGAAGCCGAGCACCATGCCGGGCCCCGGCTTCACGCCATGACCGCTGTCGTAGCCGGCGACGAAATCCACATGATCGATGATGCCGAAGCGGATGGCGGTCTGGCGGATCGCCTGTTCGTTGTCGCTGGAGGCGATGCCGAGTTTGAAGCCCCGCGCCTTGAGCTTGGCAAACAGTGCCGCCAGATCGGTGACCGGCACCGAAAATTCGGCCGAACGGATGAAGAGGTCGTCGAGCAGTCGGGTGAGTTCGGCAACGTCAATCGGTGAGCCGGCGGCGACGAAGCCGGCAGCGATTTCCGCGGCATTGCCGGCGGCCAGCAGGCTGTCCGGGCGGGTGTGGCCGGATACCGGGTCCATGCCGCCGGAAAACAGAAGCTGCGGCTCGAGTTCGGTATCGCCGGCGGAAGCGATCCGGGCAGCCTCGCGGTTCACCGGTCCCCAGCTTTCGTCATAGAGCAACAACGTGCCATCCTTGTCGAACAGGATGCCGGCGATGTGTGCGAGCTTTTCCGGGGTCATCGAACGGCGGCGGCTTTCGGCTGCAACCTTGCGCTCACCGTCAGCGGATTGACGTAGGGCTCCAGCGCCTTGATCGTCTTCGACAGGGCACCGCGCATCTCTTCCATCGCGTCATGGCCGGAATCGATCATCTTGACGCGGGCGAGGTCGTTGATCATCAGGTAATGGACGGCCTTTGCCAGCATCTCGACATCTTTGACGATGCGGGCGGCACCCTTGCGCACCAGATGCTGATAGGCGTCGCGGAAATTCTGGACGTGCGGGCCGGAAAGCACGGCGCAGCCAAGCATGGCCGGCTCCAGCGGGTTCTGCCCGCCTTCGTTGGTCAGCGACCTGCCGACGAAGGCGATTTCGGTCAAACGCAGGTAAAGCCCCATTTCGCCGATGGAGTCGCCGAGAAACACGTCGGTCTCCGGCGTCACCACGTCGTTGCGCGAGCGGCGCGCCACGGTCAGGCCTGCTTCCTTCAGCATTTCCTCGACCGCGTCGGCGCGATCCGGGTGGCGCGGCACGAGAATGGTCAGCTGGCCGTTTTTCGGCTTCAGTGCCTTGTGCACGGTCGCCGCCGCCTTTTCCTCTCCGTCGAAGGTCGAGATCGCCGCCCAGGTCCGGCGGTTGCCGATTTGCTTGCGATAACTTGCAAGCAGCGCCTCGTCGCAGGGCGGCGGGTCGGTGTCGCTCTTCAGGTTGCCGGATGTGATGACAGGCCAGGCGCCGAGATCGCGGAAGCGTTCAGCATCCAGATCCGACTGGGCGATGACCAGCGCCATCCTGCCGAAAATGGCCTCCGCGATCGAGCTGCGGTTGCGCCAGCGATCGAAGGACCGGTCGGAGATGCGGGCATTAACGCGGATCTGCGGAATGCGGCGGCGGGCGAGTTCGGCGATCGTCGTCGGCCAGATCTCCGACTCCGCCGTGATGCAGGCATCCGGCTTCCAATAGGCGATGAAGCGTTTGATCGGGAATTTCAGGTCGAGCGGCACATATTGATGGATCACCTCGTCGGCCAGCCGTGACCGGACGAGATTTGCCGACGTCACGGTGCCCGTCGTCAGAAGGATGTGGACTTCGCGGCGCCGCAGCTCGCGGATCATCGGCATGATAGCGATGGTTTCCCCGACGCTTGCCGCGTGCACCCAGATCAGCGGCCCGCGGGGCCTGGCAAGGCTTGCATAACCGAGCCGTTCCAGCTTGCGGGTCCTGTCTTCCTTGCCCTTCATGGCCCGATAGGCAAGGTAAGGTCCGACTAACGGATAAAGCGTAATACCGGCCGCCCGGTAGCCAGCGAGAGCCAGGCGCGCAGAAATCTTGCTCACCGCGTTTGCCCCCGATGCGTGATGGCCGCCATCAATGTGATAGACCCTCCGATTGCTCATCCGTAGCCCAGTTTTTTGTGTTTTACAAATGCGTCAAAAAAGGGTCCCCGGGATCGATACCAGGCGAGGGACCAGCATTGCGAGCACATTGTAAAACGCGAGGCTTATCTCAAGCCGACTTAGTATCAGGATCGAGCAAGCGGTGCATATGGACGATGAAATAACGCATATGAGCGTTGTCGACCGTCTGCTGCGCCTTGCCCCGCCAGGCGACGAGCGCGCTTGCGTAATCGGGATAGATGCCGACGATATCAAGCGCGGAAAGATCCTTGAATTGAAGACCTTCCAAGCTCTGCAATTCGCCGCCGAAGACCAGATGCAGAAGTTGTTTCTTTTCGCCCGTGTCCGTCATTGTCCGTATCCGTCCGTTCCAGCTCCCCCGGCTCTTCCTGTGCTGCATTCCAAAGGAAAGGTCAACCCGGAGCAAGGCCGGCAAGCTGGGGCAAGAGGCTGCGGAGCGCATGTTCGGCGCCGGCAGCCAGCATTTCGTGGACAACGCTCTCGCGGTTATAGACGAGCCGGTTGCCCGCAAGATCGATGAGGCGCCCGCCTGCCCGTTCGAGGATAAGATCGGCAGCCGCCAGATCCCAGTCGTGGGAGGCGCGCTTGACGACCGTGCCGTCGATGCTGCCGTCGGCGATCATGGCGAGCCTGTATGCGAGCGACGGCACGTGCCGCACCCGGCGGACTTCGTGGCGAAACTCTGGCTCGAATTTCTTGACGAGGTTCTCGTCGGCGGCGATCACCAATTCGCCATTGCTGCGGCCGGCGGTGACGGCAATCGGCTGGCCGTTCTTCAGCGCCGGGCCGTCCTTCACCGCACAGAATTCCTCGTCGAGCGCCGGCGCGACCAGGACCCCGGCAACCGGCTGGCCGCGATGCACGACGGCAACCGAGACGCACCAGGTCTTTTCGCCGTTGATGAAGGCGCGGGTGCCGTCGATCGGGTCGACGACGAAAAGCGTGTCGCGGTCAAGCCGGCCGACCTCGTCGTCGGTCTCCTCGGAGAGCCATCCGTAGGCCGGCCGAGCCGCCAGGAGCACGTTCAGCAGCCGGTCGTTGGCGGCAAAATCGGCGGCGCTGACCGGAGACCTGCCCTCGTTCTTCCACCAGACTTCCGGCGAGCGGCCGAAAAAGCCACAGGCGATCTCGCCGGCCTGGCGCGCCGCGTCGAGAATAAGTTCGAGGTCCTGCTCCCAGTCCTGCACTTCCGCCATCGGGATCAGCGTCCCGCCAGCGTCATGCCCTCGATGGCGATGGTCGGGGAGGCGACGCCGAACTTTCGGTCGATGTCGTTGGCCGGCGTCAGACGCATGAACATGTCCTTGAGGTTGGAAGCGATCGTCACTTCCGAAACGGGATAGGCGAGTTCGCCATTCTCGATCCAGAAGCCGGTCGCGCCGCGCGAGTATTCGCCGGTGATCATGTTGACGCCCTGGCCGATCAGTTCGGTGATGTAGAAACCGTTGCCGATCGACCTGATCAGATCCTCTGGCGAGATGTCGCCGGGCTCCAGCGCCAGATTGGTGGAGGCGGGCGAGACCGCCGTGCCGCCGCGGACGCCGCGGCCGTTGGTGACAAGCCCGAGCTCGCGCGCCGTCGAGGTCGACAGGAACCAGTGGTTCAGGACACCATCCTCGATCATCACCATGCGTTCGCCGGACACACCCTCGCCATCGAACGGACGCGAAGAGGAGCCGCGGACGATCAGCGGGTCGTCGGTGATGCTGAGCCCGGTTTTCAGCACCTGCTGGCCCATCTTGTCGCGCAGGAAGCTGGTCTTGCGGGCGACCGACGCGCCGTTGATGGCGCCGGCGATATGGCCGACGAAACCGCGGGCGATGCGCGGGTCGAAGACGACGGTGACATTGCTGCCGGTATCGACCTGGCGGGGATTGACGCGCTTGACGGTGCGCTCGCCGGCGCGGCGGCCGATCAGCTTCGGATCGTCAAGATCGGCGGCATAAAGGCGGCTGTCGAAATCGTAGTCGCGCTCCATCTTGGTGCCTTCGCCGGCAATGACGCTGACGGAGCGGCCGAAACGGGAAGCCATATAGCTGCCGGAAAAGCCGTGGGAGGTGACGAGCACGAGGCCGCCCATGCCCGACGATGCGCCGGCCCCGGAGGAATTGGTGATGCCCTGAACGTCGAGCGCCGCCTGTTCCATTTCGAGCGATGCTTCACGGAGCGCGTCGGTCGAGATGTCAGTGGGATCGTAAAGCTCGAGGTCCGGATAGGATCTGGCGAGATCGGCCTCGTCCGCAAGGCAAGCGAAGGGATCTTCGGGAGAGACCTTGGCCATGGCGACGGCGCGCTCAGCGAGGATCTTCATGTCGAAGCCGGGATTGGCCGAGACACTGGCGACCTGCCGGCCGACGAAGACGCGGAGCGAGAAATCGTCGCTCTCGGAGGCCTCCGTGCCCTCGACCTTGCCGAGGCGGACGCTGACGGAGCGGGAGCGGGAGCGAACCACGACCGCGTCCGCCTGATCCGCTCCCGCGGCCTTGGCTAGATCGATCAGTTGGCTGGCGCGGGAAAGCAGGTCGGCGGAATCGATTTCAGAGGTCATGATTGCAAGCCTTTCATTCTCGTCCCATTTATTGTGCACTGTCAGAAGCATCAAGGGCGGCTCGCCGATTCTTGATATCCCACCTTAGACTGAAAGTATCCCGCATGACCGCTCCCGGCTCGCTATTTTCCCAAATGCTTCTCCTGCTTGCCGGCGCGGTGATCGCCGCCCCGGTATTCAGGAAGCTGGGGCTTGGCACGGTGCTCGGTTATCTTGCCGCCGGCGTGGTCATCGGACCGATCATGCAGCAGATCGTCGAGACCGAAGAAGTGCTGCATTTTGCGGAATTCGGCGTCGTTTTCCTGCTGTTCATCATCGGGCTCGAACTGAAGCCTTCGCGTCTCTGGCAGATGCGCGGCGACGTGTTCGGCCTTGGTCCGGCACAGGTGGCGATCTCGGGGTTCGCGCTCACCGGGCTGGCGTATCTCAGCAATATGGCGGACTGGCGCGGCAGCCTGATCGTCGGCTTCGGCCTGGCACTGTCCTCGACCGCGTTTGCGCTGCAGATCCTCAACGACGACGGCGAGATGAACAGCCGGCACGGCCAGCGGTCGTTTTCGGTGCTGCTGTTCCAGGATCTCGCCATCGTGCCGCTGCTGGCACTGATCACCATTCTGGCGCCGGGAACCACGGAGACGGAAGCCTCGCCACTTCTGGATTTCGCAACCGCGGTCGGGGCCGTGGGTGCGATGGTGATTGCCGGGCGCTATCTCCTGACGCCGATGTTCCAGATCATCGCCCGCACCGGTGCACGCGAGGTGATGATCGCCGCAGCGCTGCTGGTGGTGCTGGGATCGGCGGCGGCGATGCAGGCGGTCGGCCTGTCGATGGCCATGGGCGCCTTCCTGTCCGGCGTGATGCTGGCCGAGTCTTCCTACCGGCATGAGCTGGAGGCGGACATCGAGCCGTTCCGCGGCCTGCTTCTGGCGCTGTTCTTCATGGCTGTCGGCCTATCGCTGGAAGTGCACGTCATCCTCGACAACATCTTCTTCATCCTGCCCGCAGTGCCGATCTTCATGGCGCTCAAGGCGCTGATCGTCTACGGGCTCTCCCGGCTCTGGGGTTCGCCGCACAACGACGCCGTGCGAATCGCCTTCCTGCTGCCGCAGGGCGGCGAATTCGGCTTCGTGCTGTTCACCACCGCAACCGCCAGCGGCCTGTTCTCGTCGGCCACCGCCTCGCTGCTGATCGCCGGCGTGACGCTGTCGATGGCGCTCACCCCCTTCGGCGCAGCACTTTCCAAACGGCTTCTCAACGGCGAGAGCCGCGAGGAACTGGAGGAGGATTTCGACGGTGCCGGCGCCGACGTGCTGATGATCGGATTTTCGCGTTTCGGCCAGATCGCCGCGCAGATCCTGCTGGCCGGCGGCCGCGAGGTGACCGTCATCGACGATTCCGCCGACCGTATCCGCCAGGCGGCCTCCTTCGGTTTCCGCATCTATTTCGGCGACGGAACGCGCCGGGACGTGCTCATCGCATCCGGCATCGAAAAGGCGAAGATCGTTGCAGTCACCACCCAGAAACGCGAGACGACCGACCAGATCGTCGATCTGATCCGTTCGGAATTTCCGGACGTGCGCCTCTATGTGCGCTCCTACGACCGCATCCATTCCCTGTCGCTGCGGGACCGGAACGTCGAATACGAGCTGCGCGAGACGTTGGAATCCGGCCTGCTGTTCGGAAGAAAGACGCTGGAAGCGCTCGGCATGGGCGAAATCGACGCCGAGGAGATCGGTAACGACATCCGCCAGCGCGACGAGGAGCGGCTGCAGATCCAGGCCGTCCAGGGGCTCGGCGCCGGTCGCGAAATGCTGTTCAACAGCCCGGTCCGGCCGGAACCGTTGATCAAGCCGAAACGGTCGATGGTGGTCGACGACGAACTGAGCCCGGAGCCGGCGACGGCGGAGAACGGCTAGGGCCGGCGGGCGCCTGCTCTTGCGACCATCGCGACGATCGTCCCGGAAAGCTCGTCCTTGGCCTCTGTCGCCGTGATGTCCCCGCTCGCGGCGGCGTTGGACAGCGCTTCGGCTGCACCGAGCATGGCCCAAAGACCGGGCAGCGCTATGTGGCGGGCTTCCGCGAACGGGACAAGCGCAAGCCGGCATTTTTCCATGAAAATAACCTCGTAGTCGCGCTTGATCCGTTCAAGCTCGGGGGAACTCGCCAGGGCGGCGATGACGCCGGGTATCTCCCGGCCCTGCAACAGAACACAATCCACATAGGAGGAGGCGATGACCGCAGCCCGGTCAGCGAGCGTCGGGGCGCCCGATTGCAGGGCCGCGTCCATGATGGCGGTCTGGCGGCTGTCGAAATCCTGATAAAGCGCTGCCAGGAGACCGGGCCGGGTGCTGAAATGATCGTAGACGACGGGCTTTGCGACGCCCGCCTGCTCCGCCAGCCGGGGAAGCGTCAGGGCATCGGTGCCCTCCTCCCGGACGATGCGCCACGCAACCTCCATCAACTGCTGGCGCCTTCCCTGCCGCGAGAGGCGCTGCCGGAGACGCGCCGGCTCTTTCATTTCGGTGCTTGACATCGTTATATACCAAAAGTAACTTACTAAAAGTATATAACCACTGCCCGTCAGTTTCAATCTGCCAGCAGGAGTTTTCGCCATGCACGCGCTGATCGTCGTTTCACATCCCGAACCCGGATCGCTCACCCATAACGTCGCCGCCCATCTCGCCGAGGGCGTCACCATGTCCGGCGGTTCCTTCGAGATTGCCGACCTTACAGCGGAGGGCTTCGATCCGAGATTTACGCAGGCGGATCTTGCGGCGCATCGCAGGGAGGCGCCACCGCCGGCGGATGTCGCGGCCGAACAGGCGAGGATCGATCGTGCCGATGCGCTGGTGCTCGTCTATCCCGTCTACTGGTGGTCGAAGCCGGGGCTCATGAAAGGATGGATCGATCGCGTCTTCGCAAACGGCTGGGCCTATGACGACGGACAAGGCACCAAAGTGGTGAAGAAACTTCGCCACCTTCCCATCCATCTGGTCGCGATCGGCGGCGCCGACATTCGGACTTATGCGCGGCATGGTTATTTCGGCGCGATGAGAACGCAGATCGATCACGGGATATTCGATTACTGCGGCGCGCCGGTGATGGCATCCGAGCTTCTCCTGGAAGAAGAGCTGGATAGACCCGATTTCCCGTCGGAGATGGCACGCAGGATCGGCCGCAATGTTTTCAGCGCTGCCCGGAAAACCGAGGCCGCGTAGCCAGCCCAAACGTCAGGCTTCGGCTGCCGCCGCATGCAGTGCGTCGATGGCGCGCTTCAGCTCGTCCTTGACGTGTTCGGATTCGTCGAGGATGTCGCGGGCCTTCAGGAAATCTAGCACCCGGAAACGGTTGACCGACGGCCGAAGGAAGATGTGCGGCGGATTGAGCTTCAGCTTGAGCGCGATGCTTGCCTGCATCGTCAGCTGGCTGGCGCCGAACAGGCTGTCGATGCGGCTGGGCGCATGGGTGCCGTCGCCTTCCGGCGCACCGACCACATCGACGCCAATCACCACGTCGGCGACATCCATAAGCTGTTCATAGGGGACGGGATTGAAGACGCCGCCATCGATCATTACCCGGCCGTTGACCCGGACCGGCATGAACAGGCCTGGAATGGCTGCCGAGGCGGCGATCGCGGTACGCAGCTCGCCCTGTTCGAGGATCACCTCGGCCTGACCGTAATAGTCGGTGGCGGAGATCTTCATCGGGATTTCGAGATCGGCGAAATCCTCCGGCACCTGCGGCGGCAGGAAGGCATCGAGGATCAGTTCGAGATTGAACTGGCCGAAACGGAAACCGCCGAGCTTGTCGCGCATGGTGGCCGGGCCGAGACCCCAGAGCTTGTTCAAAAGGGTGCCGCGGTGGCCGACCGTTTCCAGCGCGTATTGGCGGATTTCGCGGCCGGTCATGCCCGACGCCATGCCGGCGCCGATGATCGCGCCGATCGACGAGCCGGAAATCGCCACCGGCCGTATGCCGAGTTCGTCGAGCGCCTCGATGACCTGGATATGCGAGATGCCCCGCGCCCCGCCGCCGCCGAGAGCGATGGCAAACGTCAGGCCGCCCTTGGCTCCAACGGCTTCGAGATCGGGAACTGCAAGCCTCGTATTCATTCCTCTGACCTCAGGTCGGCTGGTAGCGGAAAAAATCCATGCGGGTATCGCCGAATGTGCGGCTCTCCAGAAGCTTGAACGCGGCATCAACGGCAGGATTGATGTCGGCCCGCTCCTCCAGAATGGCAAGGGCTCCGGGTGCGAGCCAGCCGCCCACATGGGCCGAAAGCATGGCGCCTTCGCCGAGGCCCTGGCCATAGGGCGGATCGGCGAACAGGAAATGAAACGGCTCGATATTGTTGGCCGTGCCGAGTTTGGTCGCATCACGTCGCAGGATGCGCGCCCGGCCGTGCAGGCCGAGACTGTCGATATTCTCCCACAACAGGCCCCTGCCTTCGACGCCGTTCTCGACGAAGAGAGCGCTCTTGCAGCCGCGCGACAGTGCCTCCAGCCCGACGGCGCCGGTACCTGCGAAGAGGTCGATCACCCGGCCGCCGTCCAGCGCCTGCGGATAGACGTGGCCGATGATGTTGAACAGGCTTTCGCGCGTCCGGTCGATGGTCGGCCGGATATCGCTCGTTTTGGGCGTGGCCAGAGACCGGCCGCGAAATTCACCACCGACGATCCGCACTGCGCGTTACCCTCTCGGCGTGCGCGGCTTGCCGCCGGCCGGGCGTCCG
>NZ_JALBGW010000152.1:0-11585 GCF_023006485.1 Neorhizobium sp. BETTINA12A | reverse complement strand
CGCCGCGCGATGGGTATCTCGCAGCCTGCGAGACCCGGGCCATCGGCCTGGCCGTCGTCGAACTCGGTGGAGGCCGCAAGCGGGCTGCGGATCCGATCGATCATCGCGTCGGCATCAACGAGCTTCTGCCGCTCGGTCGCCAAGTCTCGGAAGGCGAGCCGATCGCCATGGTGCATGCCAGGACAAAAGAGGATGCCGAGCGGATCGCTGAGGATATTGCGCGCTTCTATACGATCTCAGACGCCCCGGTCGCAGCCGCGTCGGTCATCTTGAAACGTATCGGCTGATCACTGGATCAGCTTCAGGTTGCCGCCTTCCACCTGGAAGGATTTCAGTTTCTTCAGGAAGCTCATGCCGATCAGCGTGCCGGCAAGCGCCTTGTCGCGCAGCACGAAGGTATCGACGTCCTTGACGCGCACGCCGCCGATCTCGATGCGGTCGAGGACCACATGCGCCGCCTCGGTTCCGCCATTGGCGGTGTTGACCGTGTAGCGGAAATCCAGGCCGTTGGCGCTGTAGCCCAGCTTGCGCGCCGTGCTTTCGTTGATCGCCACCAGCGACGCACCGGTATCGACGAGGCCGTCGACGGATTTGCCGTTCATCCGGAACGTGCCGTTGAAGTGACCTCGGCCATCGGCTTCCAGGGTCACGCTGCCGGGTGTCACCGAAACAGGCGTGGCCTTTGCCGGCGCTTCGGCCGCAGCCATTGCCTCCGGCGCATGATCTGCACGCTGGATCAGCGCTGGGATCTGTGTCGCCAGCAGCGCCGTAACGGCTGCAAAAATGACGGTGCGCAGGAGCATGAACAATCCTCTCGGCATGAACCGGATATCCGCTTCCTGCATAACCGACAATTCATAAGAAAACGGCCCGCGAAATCCCCGCAGGCCGTTCATTTAAAAGCTTGGTAAGCGAATTCTAAATTACTTACTTGGTGCCGTACATCCGGTCGCCGGCGTCACCGAGGCCGGGCACGATATAGCCCTTCTCATTGAGGTGGCTGTCGATCGAGGCCGTGTAGATCTTCACATCCGGATGCGCCGCGCGGAAGTTGGCGATGCCCTCGGGGGCTGCAAGCAGGCAAAGGAAGCGGATATTGTGGGCGCCGCGTTCCTTGAGCTTGTCCACGGCAGCGATCGAGGAATTGCCGGTCGCCAGCATCGGATCGACGACGATGATCAGCCGCTCGGCAATGTCTTCCGGCGCCTTGAAGTAATATTCGACCGGCTGCAGCGTCTCGTGGTCGCGGTAGACGCCGATATGCGCGACGCGGGCCGAAGGCACAAGTTCGAGCATGCCTTCGAGAAGCCCGTTGCCGGCGCGCAGGATCGAGGCAAAAACCAGCTTCTTGCCTTCGACGATCGGCGCCTGCATTTCGACGAGCGGGGTCTCGATCGTTTCCATGGTCAGTTCGAGGTCGCGGGTCACCTCGTAGCAGAGCAGCATCGAGATTTCCCGGAGCAGCCGTCGGAAGCCCGCCGTCGAGGTTTCCTTCTTGCGCATGATCGTCAGCTTGTGCTGCACCAGCGGATGATCGATGACAGTGACGCCGTCCATGAGCTTCCCCTTCTTGTTTGCCTGTCTCTTCTTTCAGGAAAAAGGCCGGTTCCGCAACCCATCAGGCGCGTATGGCCGCCTCATCCCCAGCCTCTGACCCGCTCTGGGCGTCGAACCGGGCGATCAGTTTTGCCCTTGTCGCGTCGTCCACGAAGGCAGCCTCGATCGCCGTGCGCGTCATCTCATCGATCTCGCCGTCCGACATCCCCATCACCGCCGACGCGATCTCGTATTCGCGGGCGAGCGAGGTGTGGAAGAACGGCGGGTCGTCGGAATTGATGCAGACCCGCACCCCCGCGGCCTTGAGGCGCTTCAGCGGGTGGCTGTCGAAATCCGGAAACACCTTCAGCGCGATGTTCGAGCCGGGGCAGACTTCGAGCACGGTGCCAAGCTCGACAAGCCGTTCCACCAGCGCCGGATCCTCGATTGCGCGCACGCCATGGCCAATCCGCGAGGGCTTTACCAGATCGAGCGCATCGGCGACGCTGAAGGCACCGCAGACCTCACCGGCATGGATGGTCAGACCCAATCCGGCATCGCGGGCGATATCGAAGGCACGAGCATAGTCGGCGACGCGGCCCATGCGTTCCTCGCCGGCCATGTTGAAACCGGTCACCAGCGGGTTTTTCGCGCGTGCCGCATATTCCGCGGCCGAGATCACCCGGTCCGGGCCGAAATGCCGCTCGCCCGTGACGATGATCCGCGCCTCGATGCCGGTCTTTTCGCGGGCTGCGTGGATGCCGTCGCAGATGCCGGCGAGATAGGCATCCGCTCCGAGCCCGATCCGGTCTCCATGATCGGGCGAGACGATGATCTCGCTGTAGATCGTGCTGGCGGCGGCAAGTTCCAGAAGATAGGTCTCGGTCAGCAGCGCATAGTCGTCGGCGGTTTTGAAGAGCGCGGCGACAGCATCGTAGCAGACGAGGAATTCGGAGAAGTCTGACCAGACATAGGCGCCGTCACGCAACACCTTGCTTGCATCGACGCCGTATTTCGTGGCTTGGGTTTTTGCCAGTGCCGGCGGCGTGGCGCCCTCGATATGGCAGTGAATCTCGGCCTTGAGGAGGTGTCTGGTCAAAGGAAGCTCCATCCGTTGGGCCCAGGCGGTATCGACAGATGGGCAGCGATTGTTTCGGCAATATCCGCGTAGGTTGATCTGACCCCGATCGAGCGGGAGCGGATGCCCGGCCCGAACGCCATGACCGGCACCCGCTCACGGGTGTGGTCGGTGCCGCGCCAGGTCGGATCGCAACCATGGTCTGCGGTGAGAATGACGAGATCCCCCGGTTTCAGCCGCCGGTGGACGTCCGGAAGTGCGCGGTCGAAGGCTTCGAGTGCCGCGGCGTAACCCGGCACGTCACGGCGATGGCCGTAAAGCATGTCGAAATCGACGAAATTGGTGAAGACCAGGTCGCCGACGGTTGCCTCGTCCATCGCGGCAAGCGTCGCCTCCATCAGCGCCGCATTGCCGTCCGCCTTGATGACGCGCGACACGCCCTGGTGCGCAAAGATGTCGCCGATCTTGCCGATGGCATGTACCGACCGGCCGCCCCGGATCAGCCGGTCGAGCAATGTCGGCTCCGGCGGCGGCACGGAGAAGTCGCGGCGATTGCCGGTGCGCTGGAACGTGGTCGCCGTTTCGCCGACAAAAGGCCGGGCGATCACCCGGCCGATATTCATCGGATCGAGCAGCACCCGCACGGTTTCGCAGAGCCTGAGCAGCCGGTCGAGGCCGAAATGGGTTTCGTGGGCGGCAATCTGGAAGACGGAGTCGGTCGATGTGTAGCAGATAGGCCTTCCGGTGCGGATATGCTCTTCCCCAAGCCGGGCGATGATTTCGGTGCCGGATGCGTGGCAATTGCCGAGAATGCCCGAAATGCCGGCTTCACGGCAGATGGCGTCCACCAGTTCGGGAGAGAAGGCCTCGCCTTCGGTCGGGAAATAACCCCAATCGAACATAACCGGCGTGCCGGCGATTTCCCAATGGCCGGACGGGGTATCCTTGCCACGGGAAATTTCGTTGGCGGCGCCGTACAGGCCGAAGATCCGCTCCGGCATCGGCATGCCGACGGGATAGTCGCCGCCGGCGAGCTTTGCGATTTCCAGAAGACCGAGCGATGACATGTTCGGCAGATGCAGCGGGCCTTCCCTCAGACCCGCGCGGTCGCCGACGCCTGCGGCGCAGAACTGCGCGATATGCCCGAGCGTATTGGAGCCGAGATCGCCATACTCGTCCGCATCGGGGGCACCACCCACGCCGAAGGAATCAAGAACGAACAGGAACGCACGCGCCATCGGTCACCCGGAAGTTTGAATATCGCCCGGCCGACGGTTTGGCTGCCGGCTCGAATCGGGATTCATATAGCCGTGCGGATGTATTAGCAAAGGGCATGACGTCCGATGCGCGTCAGCAATTGGTGCAGGCGACGTTGTTCCCGAGGCGCTGGCGGTAGAAATACTCCCGCGCGATGGTGATGTTCTGAACCTCGCTTGGCAAAAGGCCGGGCATGAACATCAACAGTTCGTGGTGGACCGAAACTTCCGCCCGGACGAGGAAGGAATTGGCTATATGCATGTCGGGCGGCACCGGGACCGCAGAGCCGACCACATAGGGCCTGCCGTTATCCTGGTTCCACGACCAGGCAACGGTCGGATTGCCATTGGCATCGAGCGTCACGCCCGTGACCTTAATGCTGAGCGTGTTGGGCGTATAGGGGGCGAAAAGACTGGCGGTGACGTCTTTCATCGTCGCAAGCATCGTCTTGTCGACACTCGTTTCCCGGGTCACGAGATCGGCGATCGTACTGGCGCTGCGCGTCACCCGCTTGGAGACGCTGAGGCCGATGGTGATCTCGAAGGACGTGATGTAGAGGCTGAGAAGCAGCGGCGCGATCAGCGCGAACTCGACTGCGCCAACGCCGCGCCTGTCGGTCATGAACTGCCTGAGGCGGGTCAACAGGCCCGGATGTCGCGACTGCGGCTGCGGCTTTTGCTCTTCCATCACGGATAGTCCTCGGCTCGGAAGGCGGATGTCTCGACGATCAGGAAATAGTTCGGCCGTCCGCCGTTCGCAGGCCTGACATTGGTGATGTAAGGCCGGATCAGATCGGTGACGACATCCCAGCGGTAATAGGCACGCAGCATGTTGATGCTTTTGGCGGGGCCCGGCGCATAGGCGAAGGAAGATGTATCGAGCTCACCGAAATCGCCACCGGACGTCGAACGCGGGATTGTCTTCGGTATCAATGCGAAGCTCGCGAACGAGCGGACGTCGAGCAGAAGTTTGTCCGGCGTCGTAATTTCAGCATCGCTGCACGTGATCAGGATCGATATTTCGGCGCAGAAAGCGCGGCGGAATTCCGTCTGGTTCTTGTCTGTGCCGCGATTGAGCCCATAGGTAATATTGCCGGTCCTGAGCTTGCGCGCCATCGTGTCGACGGCATTGGCGACAAGCTGTTCGCCCGTATAGGCGATGAAGGTTTCGACGATCGCAAACACGATCAGGAAATACGGAATGGCGAGTAGCGCGAATTCGATCGCCGCTGCTCCGTCTTTCGAGCGGATGATCCGCCGCCATGCACCGCGCCTACCCTTTACAGGTACGGGCGCACCGCTTTTGGTATCGTCATGATCCTGGCACATGGTTCCCGCCCGACAGCCCGGTTTGAGCACGCCGATCCTAGGGTTCGATTATTGAGATTCCGTTGCGGTGATTGTCTGCAGTTTAACCACCTGTCCCCGATCAGGGCGAGGAGGTGTTCTTGAACTCGGCATGCTGCTCGCAATTGGGTGTGCAGGAGAGGATGGAACGTTCGGTTTGCCGGAAGACGCGCACCGTGTTGCCTTCGTCGATGGAAACGAGGATGCGTTCATCGGCAATCGCGTTGCCCTGCGCGTCAAGCAGCACCAGATTGGTCGTGCCGAAACTGCGGCCGGTCAGAACGATCGTGGTGGAATCCGCGACGGTGGCATCGGCGACGTTGGAATTGCCGACGATGACCTTGCTGACCGGGCGGTCGAGTTTCAGCACGCGCGCGTGATTCATGAATACGCGCAGAAGATCCCCTTGATCCTGCGCAGCAACATGTCCCGCGCCAGCGAACACGCCACCGCAAATGGCGAGGAGTCGGACGATGACGCTACGGAACAGCATTAGGGCAGCCTTTAGGGTGCGGTTGTTATCGGCCAAGAATGGAGGTGATTGGTGTATGAAAGGTTAAGCGGCACAGGCGGCCGGGTTTGATCTCATCTTAACCATTGCCGAATGGCCGGGATCGCAGCCCATGGAGCAAGTATCAGCCTTCCCGCATGTAAATTAAAGCTCTGTAAAAAAATGTACATTAGTCAATTATGAGCAGGAGTGAACACATGTCGAATGCGATCCTTTTTCTTTCCCCTTCGTTTACCACGCAACCGGCAATCGTCCATTAACGGGTTGGTAATGATGTTCCTTAAGCCGATCGCAATCGTCCGTCTGTAGATTGCAGTCATCCGAACAACGGAAACAGTTGTCGGGACGTGCTGAACAACAAATGTGGAGTAGGAGAGTTCCATGACCAAGATTTTCGCCCGTTTTATGAAAGATGAGTCTGGTGCGACCGCCATCGAGTATGGTCTTATCGCAGCACTCATCTCCGTTGCTCTGATCGCTGGTGCGACCACCCTCGGCACTTCGCTGAACACCCAGTTCACCAACATCTCGAAGAAGCTTAACTGCGGCACCGGCACCACCGCCTGCTGATTGTAGGCCTGACAAATTTCAGAAGCCGGCTCGATCACAATCGGGACGGCTTCGTCTATTTCGTAGTTCAGCAGGGGTTGGGGATCGCGCATTCCGCGCATACAAATCCTGACTGATGGCGGCGGATTCAGCAATGATCGTGATCACTCTGGCCATTCTTACAATCCTGCCGCTTTGCCTGGCGCTTGCCGCCATCTTCGATCTCGTCAGCATGACGATCCCGAACCGGGTATCAGCGGTTATTCTGGTGTCCTTTCTGGTCCTGGCCCCGCTCGCAGGGCTGTCCTGGCCGGAGATCGGCATGAATATGGTCGCCGGCCTTGCCGTGTTCGGCGCGTGTTTCGCGCTGTTTGCCTTCAATGTCATGGGCGGCGGCGATGCGAAGCTCCTGACCGCGACCGCCGTCTGGTTCGGCTTCAATCACTCGCTTCTCGTTTTCCTCGTCACCGTGGGTTATGTCGGCGGCGCGGTGACGCTTGCTTTCCTGCTCCTGCGCTCGCAGGCGGAGTCGGTCATGGCCATGGGCATCCCGCTCCCCTCATCCCTCGTCAACGCCAAGAAGATCCCTTACGGTATCGCCATCGCGATCGCCGGCTTCCTGACCCTCGAGCTTGCCCCGATCCATCTCCTGGCCGTGAAGGCGTTTCAATAAAGGTTTCCGCGATGGAAAGATCGCGTTAACCAGAATTGTAAGCGTCTCATTAACTATAATTACACCATTGGAGACCATTCTCCGGGGGAATTAGTGTTCCCTCAAGGAATGGCCATGAAGCCCACCCGTATCATTATTCTCGCGGTTGCCGTGGTGGCGGCGGGTCTCGCCGGCATGCTCGCCATGCGCCTTTCCGGCACCAAGGCACCCGAACTGGTGGAAACCGTCATCCAGAAGGAGCCGACGGTCAAGGTGCTCGTCTCGGCTGAGAACCTGCCCATCGGCAGTCGGCTGAACGATAAGTCGATGCAGTGGGCGTCCTGGCCCTCGAGCGGCGTCGTCGACGGCTTCATCACCGATTCCACGCGGCCGAACGCGATGACCGAGCTTCAGGGTGTCGTGGTCCGCATGCCGATGTTCAAGGGCGAGCCGATGCGCGCCGAGAAGATTGCCGATTCATCCAGCCGCATCATGTCCTCGTTGCTTCCGTCAGGAAAACGGGCCGTCGCAACCGAGATTTCGGTGGCGACGGGCGCCGGCGGCTTCGTGCTGCCGAATGATCGCGTCGACATCATCATGGTGCGCGAGAACAAGGACAGCGGCAACTACATTACCGAAACCATCCTGAGCAACGTCCGCGTCCTCGCGATCGACCAGCAGGTCCAGGAAAGTGAAGACGGCAAGAAATCGGTGGTCGGCACGACGGCGACGCTGGAACTGACGCCGGATCAGGCAAAGGTCATCGCCGTCGCCCAGCAGATGGCCCAGCGGTTGACGCTCGCGCTGCGCTCTGTCGCGGACTCGCAGGAGGCCGACACGGTCGCCCCGGGCTATTTGCTGCATGGGGGCGATGGCAAGGCGGATATCCAGGTCATCAAATCGGGCGCGATCGTCAAGAGCACGGCGACGGCGGTGCAGGCGAAATGAACGGAGCGCTCAAGTGAACAGTCTGAAACACAAGATTCGTAGCTCGGCAGCGGCAGGCTTGGCTTTTTGCCTCGCCTTTTCCGGCATTTCGCTGAATATCGCCCCGATCAGTCTTGAACCTGCGCAAGCCCTGGCGGCCGAAAACAGCGTCGTCCGCATCACCGAAGGGGGCCCTGGCATCCGTAAACGGCTGCAGCTCGGCCTCAACAAGGCCCTGGTCGTCGACCTGCCTTCCGACGCCCACGATATTCTGGTCGCCGACCCGAGCATGGCAGACGCGGTGACGCGCACCTCCCGCCGCATCTATCTGTTCGGCAAGACCGTTGGCCAGACCAATATCTTCGTCTTCGGGCCCAACGGCGAGGAAATCGTCAGCCTGGACGTGGCAATCGAACGCGACATTTCCGGTCTTGAGCAGAACCTTCGCCGGTTCCTGCCGGAATCGAACATCAAGGTCGAGATCATCTCGGACAACATCGTGCTGTCGGGAAGCGTGCGCACCCCCCAGGACTCGGCGCAGGCGGAAAAGCTCACCACCGCCTTCCTCAAGGGCGGCGAGGCGACCACCCGGAATATCACGGCTCAGGGCAATAACGGCGACGCGGACATCTTCGCCGAAAACCGACAGAAATCTCAGATCGTCAACCTCCTGACGATCGAGGGCGAGGACCAGGTCACGCTCAAGGTGACGGTTGCGGAAGTCAGCCGGCAGGTGTTGAAGCAGCTTGGCTTCAATGGGTCTGTGGCCGGTCCCAAGGGTTCGATTTCCTTTGCCAATCCCGCCAATCTGGGAAATGCCGTCGGCTTGGCTGCTCAAGGCGTCCTGTCCGGCAACATCGGCAATGTCGCTCTTTCGACTTACATGAACGCCATGGAGCAGGCGGGCGTCATGCGCACGCTTGCCGAACCCAGCCTGACCGCCATTTCGGGCCAGCAGGCAAAATTCTACGTCGGCGGCGAATTCCGCCTGCCTGCCCAGCAGGAGGTCGACGGCCAGAAGGGGACCGTCACGCAGACGGTCAACACGGTCGATTATGGCATCGAACTGAACTTCAAGCCCGTCGTTCTGTCGCCCGGGCGCATCAGCCTGGTGATCGAAACCAACGTGTCGGAGCCGACCTATGAAGGTTCTGCCGCGACGGGTAATGGTGCTTCGCTGCGGATCCCCGGCAATACCTACATGTCGATCCGCAAGCGCGAGGCTTCGACCACCGTCGAGTTGCCCTCCGGCGGCTCCATCGTGATTGCCGGCCTGGTGCAGGACAACGTCCGACAGGCGATGTCCGGCCTGCCGGGCATTTCCAAGGTGCCGGTGTTCGGCACGCTCTTTCGCAGCAAGGATTTCGTCCGCAACGAAACCGAACTCGTGATCATCGCGACGCCGTATCTGGTCCGTCCCGTTGCGCGCAGCGAGATCGCCCGGCCGGACGACAACTTCAATCCGGAAAACGATGCAGCGACCTTCTTCCTGAACCGCGTCAACAAGATCTACGGCCGCAAGGAGCCCGTCGCGACGGGCCAATATCACGGCGCCGTCGGCTTTATCTACAAGTGAGCGGTCATGGACATTGAAACGCAGAAAATCTCCGCCGAAGGACAGGATGCCATGACCAAGGTTACAACCAGGTCCCGTCGCCGCCAGATTGCCGCAGCCTTCGCGCTCGCGGCATCCGGCTTGCTCCTGTCGGCCTGCGGCAACAGCCAGCTCACCACCGGCGCCATCCCCGACGACTATCGCACCCGCCATCCGATCGTCCTGGCGGAAGGTCAGTCGACGCTTGATATTCCGATCGCCTCGGGCGATGTTCGCCTGACGACCGGTATGCGCGATACGGTCAAGGGATTTGCGCAGAACTTCATGGCGTCGCCTGCCGGTGTAATGCAGATCCAGGTACCCTATGGCTCCTATAATTCCGGTGCCGCGCAACATCTGGCGGGCGATATCCGCCGTGAACTGACGCGGTCCGGCATCAGGCCGCAGCGGATCCTGATGAGCAGCTACGCGGCCTCGCCGAATGGCGATGCAGCCCCGATCCGACTTTCCTACGTGACGACCAAGGCGATGACCGGCCAGTGTGGCGAATGGCCGGCGGATCTGTCGGACAACACGTTCGGCAACAAGAACTGGTACAATTTCGGCTGCGCCAGCCAGAACAATCTTGCAGCCCAGGTCGCCAACCCCACGGACCTCATCGCCCCGCGCGCCATCACGCCGATCGACGCGGCGCAGCGCGCCAAGGTCATCAGCGATTATCGCGGGGAATCCAGTGGCACCACGACGCCGTAAGCCAGGGAACCGGAGAAAACAATGAGCGCGATCAACTACGAAATCCGCACTCCCGGCCAGGGTGAAGGGTCTGCCGAGGACGCCGATCGTCCCGGCGATTTCGACGCGCTGCGCCCGTTGCCGCGCATCTCCATTCATTCCTTCTGCGAAAGCGAAGCGATGCAGCGCACGATGGACCGCATGGCCCGTGATCGCCGCATGGCCAAGGTCAACCTGCGCGTGACCATCGGTGGCACCAGTGCCGCTGCCAACATGTTTTCGTCCACGCCGACCCCGAACCTCATCATCCTGGAAACCGACGCCGAGCCGAAGAACCTGCTGCATGAGCTCACGCCGCTTGCGGAAGTGTGCGACCCCTCGACCAGGGTCATCGTCGTTGGCCGTTACAACGATATTTCGCTCTATCGCGAGCTGATCCGCAACGGCATTTCCGAATATCTCGTTGGCCCCGTGCAGATGCCGGACATGCTCGCTTCGATCTCGGCGATTT
Source organism: Neorhizobium sp. BETTINA12A (assembly GCF_023006485.1). NCBI lineage: Bacteria > Pseudomonadati > Pseudomonadota > Alphaproteobacteria > Hyphomicrobiales > Rhizobiaceae > Neorhizobium > Neorhizobium sp. BETTINA12A. The sequence goes on along the minus strand of NZ_JALBGW010000152.1, from coordinate 931 downwards.
TCGTGGATCCCGAAGCCGAGCCGCTCGGCAAATCGATCGCCTTCATTGGTGCCAAGGGCGGCGTCGGTGCCTCGACCATTGCGCACAACTGCGCCTTCGGTATTTCGAACCTGTTCTCGACCGAGACCATCCTTGCCGATCTCGATCTTCCCTTCGGCACGGCCAATATCGATTTCGACCAGGATCCGGCCCAGGGCATCGCTGAAGCGGTCTTTGCGCCGGAACGCCTGGACGAGGTCTTCCTCGATCGCCTTCTGACCAAGTGTTCCGAACATCTCTCGCTGCTGGCGGCTCCCTCGCTGCTGGATCGCGCCTATGATTTCGATCGCAATGCGTTCACGCCGATCATCGAGCTCCTACAGCGCAGCGCACCGATGGCCGTTCTCGACGTTCCGCATGGCTGGACGGAATGGACGCGGGCGGTTCTGTCGGAGGTCGACGAGGTGGTGATCTGCGCGGTGCCGGATCTTGCCAACCTGCGCAACACGAAGAACATGATCGATGCCTTGAAGAAGCTTCGGCCGAACGACCGTGCGCCGCACCTGATCCTCAACCAGGTCGGCATGCCGAAACGTCCGGAGATCGCTCCGAACGATTTCATTGAACCATTGGAGATCGAGCCGATCGCCATCCTGCCGTTCGACGTGCAGCTGTTCGGCAATGCCGCCAATAGCGGCCGCATGATTTCCGAAATCGACGCAAAATCGCCAGCCGCCGAAACCTTCTCGCAGATCGCCCACATCGTCACGGGTCGGGTCGCCATGAAGAAGGTGAAGAAGGGTGGGCTTGGCAAGATGCTCGGCATGCTCGGGCGCAAGAAGGCATAACACCAGGAAACCGGTATGTTTGGAAAACGCGGAAACGAGGGATTTGGGAAGAGCGGCAGCGTCGCGCCGCCGCCGGCTGTGCCAGCGCCTGCCGCGGCGCGGTC
>NZ_JALBGW010000151.1:0-11593 GCF_023006485.1 Neorhizobium sp. BETTINA12A | reverse complement strand
TTCTCTATTCGCTGCTGCCTGTCGTCGCCAATACCGTCGTCGGACTTGCGGGCGTGCCGCGCGCGGCAAACGACGCTGCCCGCGGCATCGGCATGACCGGCCGGCAGCGGCTATTCAAGATCGAGTTTCCGCTGGCACTGCCGGTGATCCTGACCGCGATCCGCATCGTGCTCGTCCAGAATATCGGCATGGCGACGATTGCCGCGCTGATCGGCGGCGGCGGTTTCGGCGTCTTCGTCTTCCAGGGCATCGGCCAGACAGCGATGGACCTTGTCCTGCTTGGCGCCGTACCGACCGTGGCGCTCGCCTTTGCCTCGGCCGTCGTCCTCGACGCGCTGATCGAGATGAACTCCCGCCTCCCCAACGGAGCCAGATCCGCATGATCGAGATCGACGCCATCACCAAGCGCTATGACGGTATCGCCGTCGTCGACGATGTCTCGATGGTGATCGAGCCCCGCACGGTCACGGTCGTCGTCGGCACGTCCGGCTCCGGCAAGACGACCCTAATCCGGATGATCAACCGGCTGGTGGAGGCGACAGAAGGCGCCATCCGGCTCGATGGCGAGGACAACCGGTCCATCCCGGGCTACGAGTTGCGTCGCCGGATCGGTTACGCCATCCAGGGCCATGGGCTTTTCCCGCACCGGACGGTGGCGCAGAACATTGCGACGGTGCCCGGCCTGCTCGGCTGGACGAAGGCCCGCACCGACGCCAAGGTCGAGGAATTGCTGACGCTCTTCCAGCTCGAGCCGAAGACGTTCGGGCCACGTTATCCGCACGAACTCTCCGGCGGCCAGCAGCAGCGCGTCGGGGTGGCGCGGGCGCTTGCGGCCGAACCGAACGTGCTGTTGATGGACGAGCCCTTCGGGGCGCTCGATCCGATCATCCGCGCCAAGGCGCAGGAAGATCTGCTGGCGATCCAGAAACATTTCGCCACGACGATTGTCCTGGTGACCCATGACATGAATGAGGCGTTCCATCTCGCCGACAAGATTGCCGTGATGGACAAGGGCAGGGTGGTGCAATACGGGCCGCCGGCCGAACTCGTCCGTGCACCGGCGACGCCCTTCGTCGAGACGCTGATCGGTGATGCGGAACGGCCGTTCCGGCTGCTTTCGATTGCAAGGACCGGCGCTGCCGTAGAGCCGGGCGAGGCGGAAGGCGAGCCGATCCGCGAGGACAGGAGTCAGCAGGAGGCGCTTGCCGACCTGATCTGGAGCGGCCGGGATGCGCTTCCGGTTATTTCTAGGAGCGGCGCTCCGATGGGGCGGGTGACGCTCGACGCGATCCTCAAGCGCGCCGCGAGGCCACGATGAGGGCTTGGGTGCCGACCATCCTGCGCAGCCTTCTGCTTCTCGTGCTGATCGCCTTCCTGGTCTCGCCGGAAAGTTTTGAGCCGCTGCTGAAGCCGCTCGTGCAGCCGAACGCACCGGCGATCTACAATCAGGGCAGCCTGCTCAGCCTGACGATCCTGCACCTGCGGACGGTCTTGATCGCGACGTTGGCGGCGACGATCATCGCCGTGCTTCTGGCGATCCTCGTTACCCGGCCGTTCGGGGTGGAGTTCCTGGCGCTTTCCCGAAGCCTCGTCAATATCGGCCAGACGTTTCCGCCGGTCGCTGTTTTGGCGCTTGCCGTCCCGGCCGTCGGTTTCGGCGAGAAGCCGACGCTGATCGCGCTGTTTCTCTACGGGCTTCTGCCGATCTTTGAAAACACGCTGACGGCGCTCACCAACCTGCCACGATCGGTGATGGAGGCGGCGCGTGGTTCCGGCATGACACCTTTCCAGCGGCTCATTCAGGTCGAGTTGCCGCTGTCCTTGCCGGTGGTTGTCGCCGGCATCAGGCTTTCGGTGGTGATCAGTCTCGCCACCGCGACGATCGGTTCGACGGTTGCGGCAAAGACCCTCGGCGAGGTGATCATCGCCGGGCTGCAATCCAACAACCTTGCCTTCGTGCTGCAGGGCGGGCTGATCGTCGGCGCGCTGGCCGTGTTGATCTATGATGGGCTCTCGGCGATTGAAGCCATGATCGCCCGCCGGACGGGTGCGGCCTAACCGTGGCTGGAATCGGTCGGCACGACCGGTTCGACATCCTGTTTCAGGTTGCCGCGGTGGAAGATGAACAGCCCGGCGATGACGATGATGCCGGCGCCCGTCAGCGTCTGGACATCCGGGAAATCGCCGAAGAAAATCCAGCCGAGCACGATCGCCCAGAGCAGCAGCGTATATTGCAGCGGCGCCAGCACCGAGGCCGGCGCCAGTTTCAGCGAGCGGGTGATCAGCAGATGCGCGCCGCAGGAGACGATGCCGAGCAGCAGAAGGGCCAGCAGTTCTCCGGTATTGAACGGGCTCCAGTTGCCGACGGTCAGGAACGCGCCGGCCACGAGGCATGCAAGCGTCTGCCAGGTGACGAGGGTCGCATCCGGGGTCGAGCGTAGCGTGCGGTTCAGCACCAGCGTCAGTGCGAAGGAAAGACTGCCGATCAGCCCGAAGATCGACGGCAATGACAGCATTTCCGAGGAGGGACGAAGGGCGATCACCACACCGATGAAGCCGATCAGAACGGCGAGCCAGCGCCGCCACCCGATGCGCTCGCCGAGCAGGAAATGCGAGAGGGCGGCCACATAGATCGGGCCGGCCATGTAGAAGGTCATGACGTCGGCGAGCGGCAGGTACGCGACGGCGGCGTAGAAAAGCCCGGTGTCGGCTGTCGCCAGCACGATGCGCAGCACATGCAGCGGCGGTTTCTCGACCTTGTAGAGTGCCGAAATCGGCTGACGGGCGAGCATCGGGCCGAGCACGAAAAAGGCGCCGACCGACCGGATCAGCAGGACCTGTCCAACCGAAAAGCTCGCCACCAGCCATTTGCCCATGGCATCGTTGAGGGCAAACATGAAATCGCCGAGCAGCATCAGCAGTATGCCTGCCAGTACCGCATTGCCCGCTATCGCCGAGGCTGCTCTCTTGTTCATGGTGTGCGAGCGTTCCCGACTCTGATCCTGCAATTTGAAAGTGCGGACTTACCCGGCGAGCCTGCCACCTTGCAAGGGCCTTGGTGCACCGGTGGTTGTGGGAAAACTGATCGGCAGGCCGCGCAATACGCGTACCGCAAGGAACGCGAAACACTCGGCCTCGACAGCATCGCCCCGCCAGCCGAGCGTATCGGCGGAAACGGCCTTCACGCCGGCGCGGCTTTCAAGCATCGACATGATCGTCGGATTGTGGCGGCCGCCGCCGCTGACGATCAGCCGCTTCGGACGGTGCGGCAAAAGATCGAGTGCCCTGCCGACGGCGGATGCTGTGAAGGCCGAAAGCGTTGCCGCGCCGGTGGCGTCGTCGAGACCGTCCGCCATGGCGGCGGTGAAGTCGAAACGATCGAGCGATTTGGGATAGGGCGCCGTGAGATAGGGATGCTCGAGAAGCTTTGCGAGGCGTTCCTCGTCGACTTTGCCGGAGGCGCCGAGCGCGCCGTTGCGGTCCATCTCGCCAAGGCCGCGTGCCTTGATGAAGTCGTTGAGCGGCGCATTGGCCGGGCCGGTATCGAAGGCGATCATCAGATCCCTGCCATCCCACCAGGTGATGTTGGCGACGCCGCCGAGATTGAGCACGGCCGTATCGCCGCTGGTATCGACGCCGCGTAGCAGAGCCGAATGATAGGCGGCGGCAAGCGGCGCGCCCTGGCCACCCGCCCGCACGTCCGCCGAGCGGAAATCGTAGGCGACCTTGGTGCCGAGGATCGAGGCCATCAGCTCGCCATCGCCGAGCTGGCGGGTGTCGCCGAGCCTGTCTTTGGTGGGTGCCCGGTGCAGCACGCTCTGGCCGTGGAAACCGACGATGCCGATATCGGCCATCGTCAGCCCCGTGCTTTCGACGAGTTCCCTGACGGCGTGGGACTGCGCCTTTGTGAGCGCCTCTTCGGCCTCGCGGAAGATCGCCGGATCGGATCCTTCGAAATTCCAGACGCGGGCCTGAGCGAGCGTTTCCTCCAGGAGGGCGCGGATTTCCGGCGGATAGGGGGCGAGCGTATAGGCACCAAACGTGTCGATCGTCTCGCCGTCCGTCTTCAGGAGCGCCACGTCGATATTGCCGTCGAGGACGGTTCCGGTCATCAGGCCGACAGCCCAGATTGGCTCCATGATCAGCTCCTCAGGTTTGGTTCACGAGATTGCAGACCGCCTGCCGCAGGGCCAGGATGCCGCTGTCGAAATGGCGGGTCGGATGGATGCGGTTGGTGAGCAGGGTCACGGCACGGCCCCTGTCGAAATCGATCAGCAAGCTTGTGCCGGTAAAGCCCGTATGGCCGATCGTTCCGGGGTTGCACAGGTTTCCGCCCCACCAGTCGGCATAGGGATGCTCCCAACCATGGGTCCGCCTGTTCGAGAGCGGCGCGCGCATCAGCGCGATCGCATTCCCGGACGCGCCGGTGCCGTCGAGCAGGCTTTCGGCGAAGTCCAGAACCGACATCACCGTGCCGAACAGGCCCGCATGGCCGGAACCCTGCAGCGCCGCGCAATTTTCGTCGTGCACTTCGCCCGACAGGATCCTCTGCCGCCAGGCGCAGTCTTCGGTGGCGGCGGAATTTTCCGGATCGGCAGACCAGGCGAAGCCTGGGCCGGGATCGAGGTCGCGGATCGTCTTCTTTGCCAGCCGTTCGAGCGCGAAGCCGAGCAGGATGAAGTTGATGTCGGAATAGACCGGCGGACCGGCCTTCCATTCCCGCTGCAGGATAAAGGCGCGGAGCAGGTCCGGATCGCGGCCATAGGTGTAGATCGGCTCGACACCCGGGAACGGCGTCTGGTGGCCGAGGCACTGTCGGAAGGTGATCTTCCGTTCCCAGGCCTCTGCATTGTATTGGCGCAGGTCCGGCAGCAGAGTGGTGAGCGGCGCGTCGAGATCGATCATGCCGTCGTCGGCGAGCTTCAGGATGCGCGTCGTGGTGAAGATCACCTTGGTGAGCGAGGCGAGATCGAACCAGGTATCCACGGTCATCGGACGTTCAACCGGAACAACCTGCGCCGAGCCGACGGCGCGGGTCATGCGCCCGTGTCTCAGGTCGACGATGCCGAGCACTCCGCCGGGAATGCGTCTGTCGGTGACGGAACGCTCGAGTGGGGCGAAGGCCCGCTGGAAGACGGCGGCAAGCTCGGGGTTGGCGGACGCTTTGTCTTTCATATCGTTACATCCTCAGGCTTCCGCCCGCGCCCGGTGATCCGGTCCACAGGTCTGCCACTCGGCGGGCGGCGGCTCGAAACCCGGTGGCCGAACCAGAGACGGTACCTGGCGGGTATCGAGTTCGAAATGCTGGTTGCGGCGCTCGATGCTCGGCACGGCGGAAATCAGCCGCCTGGTATAGGAATGTTGCGGGCTGGACAGGACCGACGCGGCATTGCCAATCTCGACGATCTGGCCTGCATAAAGCACCGCGATGCGGTGGGCGATACGTTCGACGACGGCCATGTCATGCGACACGAACAGATAGGCGAGGCCATATTCGTGCTGCAGGTCGACCAGCAGTTCCAGCACCTTGGCCTGAACCGAGACGTCCAGCGCCGAGACTGCCTCGTCGAGCACGACGATCGACGGATTGAGCATCAGCGCACGGGCGATGCAGAGGCGCTGGCGCTGGCCGCCGGAAAACTCGTGCGGATAGCGCAGCAGGCTGTTTTCGGGCAAGCCGACGCGCTTCAGCAGCGCCACCATTTTCGCCCGCGTTTCCGCGTCGATCCGGCCACCGGCGGCGATCACCGGTTCGGCGAGGATGCTGTCGATCCGCAGGCGCGGATTGAGCGAGGCGTAGGGGTTCTGGAAGACCATCTGCACGGAGGGATCGCTTCCGTCCACGATCGTTCCGTTGTTGGCGGAGAAGCTGCCGCGCGTCGGCTTCACGAGCCCCAAGATGGCGCGGGCCGTGGTCGACTTGCCGGAGCCGCTCTCGCCGACAATCGCCAGCGTTTCGCCCGGCATCAGGTCGAAGCCGACATTCTCAACCGCATGGACCGAGCCCGGCGAGCGGCTGAAGATGCTGCCGGCCACCTTGAAACGCACCGTCAGGCCATCGACTTTCAGGGCAGGGACAATCGCCTCGGATTTTTCTCGGGTGAAATCGGAACGGGCGGCGCGGCCGGATTCGAAATGCGGCACGGCGCTCAGGAGATGTTGCGTATAGGGATGTTTCGGCTGGTCGAGGACGTCGCCGAGCGGTCCCTGCTCGACCGCTTCGCCGGCCTGCATGACCATGACCTTGTCGGCAATGCCGGCAACGAGGCCGATGTCATGGGTGATGAAGATCATCCCCATGTCGGTCTCACGCTTCAATTCGCCGAGCAGAGCCATGATCTGGGCCTGGACGGTCACGTCGAGCGCGGTCGTCGGCTCGTCGGCGATCAGCAGGCGTGGATTGCAGGCGAGCGCCATGGCGATCATGACGCGCTGGAGCATGCCTCCGGAAAGCTGGTTCGGGGTGTATTTGAGACGCCGCGCGGCATCGGGGATGCGGACGCGATCGAGTGCGTCCTTGGCGGCAGCCGTCGCCTGCCTGCCCGTCAGTCCGCGATGCAGGCGAAACGATTCCTCGATCTGGCGGCCGATCGTCAGCACCGGGTTGAGCGAAGTCATCGGTTCCTGGAAGATCATGCCGATCTCGGAACCGCGGATTTTTTCGAGCACCGGCTCTTCAGCCTTGGTGATATCAAGAATGCTGCCGTCGGCGCGCTTCAGGGTGATCGAACCGCCGATGATCCGGCCGCCGCCGAAATCGACCAACCGGTTGATGGAGAGCGCCGTCACCGATTTGCCGGAGCCGCTTTCGCCGACGATCGCCAGCGTCTCGCCGGCATCGAGGTCGAAGCTGACGCCCTTAACGATCTCGTTCTGCTTCGGGTCACGCCCGAAACCGACACGCAGGCCGGATACCGAGAGAAGCGATGTCATGGCGCGGACCTCCGCGTCTTGGGGTCGAGGATGTCGCGCAAGGCGTCGCCGAGCAGGTTGAAGCCGAGAATGCTGATCATGATCGCGACCGCCGGGAAGATCAGCAGCCAGGGCGCGTTTTCCATCAGGTTACGGCTGTCGGCGAGCATCAGGCCGAGCGAGGAGGCCGGCGGCTGGGTGCCGAGGCCGAGGAAGCTCAAGCCCGCTTCGGTCAGCAGCGACCAGGCGAGCGCCAGCGTCACCTGAACGGTCAGCGGTGCCACCAGGTTAAGGAGCAGATGCCGGGTCAGGATATAGCGCCGGCTCGAGCCGAAGGTGCGGGCAGCATCGACGAATTCGCGGGCTTTGATCGAGAGCGCCGGGCCGCGCACTACGCGGGTAAAGATCGGCGTGTAGACGATGGCGATTGCAGCTACGCTCGTCCAGGTGCCGGGGCCGACAACGGCGATGATCAGGAGCGCGAGCAGGATGGCTGGGAAGGCGAGCAGCACGTCCATGATGCGCATCACGAGGCCGTCCCAGGCCTTTCCGAACCAGGCGGCCGTGAGGCCGAGCACAGTTCCAGCAACCGTCGCGATCGCCACCGAGCAGAAGGCGACGAGGAAGGACTGGCCGATGCCGTTCATCAGCCGACTTGCCACATCGCGGCCGAACAGGTCGGTGCCCATCCAGTAGACGGCATTCGGCGCATGCAGACGGTCGATGCGGAACTGCTGCAGGGGATTGTGAGGGGTAATGCCGGACATGCCGAGCAGCGCGACGACGACATAGATCACGACGATCGTACCGCCGATCCTGCCGCTGGAATGGCTGAAAATTGCACGCAGCATCGACATCAGTTGCTCTCTCCGAGCCGGATGCGTGGATCAAGCGTCACGTAGGCGAGGTCGACGAGCAGGTTGACCACCATGAAGTTGAAGGCAATGAACAGGACGCAGCCCTGCACCAGCGCGTAATCGCGCTGCAGGATCGCTTCGAGGACGAGACGGCCGAGGCCGGGCAGGGCGTAGATCTGCTCGACCAGCACGGCGCCGCCGAGCAGATAGCCGAACTCGACGCCGCTCAGGGTGACGACCGGGATCAGTGCGTTCGGCAAGGCATGGCGCCAGATGACGCTGCGTTTTGGCACGCCCTTGGAGCGGGCGGTGCGGACATAGTCGTCGGAGAGGACATCCAGCATGGCGGAGCGCGAGATGCGGGTGACGGAGGCGGCGAAGGCGAAACCGAGCGTGATCGCCGGCAGGATCATCTGGCCGAGATTGCGCAAGGGATCGGTCAGGAACGGCGTGAACTCGCCCATGGCCGGCAGGATGCCGAAACCGGCCGACAGGGCATAGATGATCAGCAGACCGACGACGAAATTCGGTGTCGACTGGCCGATCATCGCGAAGATGCGTACCGCCAGATCGGACATTCTTTCGTTGCGGGTGGCGGCGAACACGCCGGCCGGCAGGCCGACGAGCAGCGCCACGCACATGGACATCAAGGCGAGCTGCAGCGTCAGCGGGAAACGTTCGAGGATGATGGTGAGCGCCGGCTTGCCATGGATGACGGAAATGCCGAGATCACCCTGGAGGACGCCGAGAAGCCAGCTCCAGTATTGCACCAGGATCGGCTTGTCGATGCCGAAATAGGCCGAGAGCGCCGCCCTCTGCGCCGGTGTCAGCAGGCCGGCTTCGGTGCCGAGCATCGCGGTGATCGCGTCACCCGGTACCAATCGAATTGCGACGAACACGAGGATGGAGACCCCGAGCATCACGAGCGGAAACGTCAACAGCCGTCGCGCCAGGTAACTCATTCGCCCACCAACCTCGTATCCGTCATGCTTTCGCGATTACTGCAACGTGACCTTGCTCAGGCCGAACAGCGAGCCTTCCGGCGTCGGCACGAAGCCCTGAACATTCTTCTGCTGTGCGGTGTAGCTGTAGGACGTGTAGAGCCAGGCCCAGGGGGCGACTTCGACGAGGTGCTTCTCGAAGTCGGCGAAGATGACCTTGCGCTTGGCAGGGTCGGTCTCGACGCGGCCCTTCTGCATCAGGCTGTCGAGCGTGTCGTCGATGTAGTTGGTGACCTTCTGCAGGTTGCCGGTCTTGGTCCAGTAACGGTTGTACATGGAATAAGGATCGGCACGGCCGCCATTCAGCGCCACCGCCATGTCGAAGTCGCCCTTCAGCCAGGCGTCGACATAGACGTTGAGCTCCATCATCTTGATGTTGAGCTTGACGCCGATTTCGGCGAGCTGGGACTGCAGGACCTGCGCTTCGGCGGCTGCGGTCGCAGGCTCGCCATTGGCGGCGATCACGGTCGCGGTGAAGCCGTTCGCAAAACCCGCGTCGGCCATCAGCTTCTTCGCCTTGGCGATATCCTGCTTGTAGCAGAACAGCGCGCTGGCGTCGGACGTGTAACCGGGCATGGTCAGCGGACCGGTGACCTTGCCTTCACCGACCGAAGCCGTGTCGAGCACGTCCTTGCGGTCGATGGCGCAGGAGATTGCCTGGCGCACGGCGAGAACGTCCATCGGCTTGCGGGACGGGTTCATCTGCAGGACGTGGTAGGCGAGAACCGGCGTGCGGTTGAGGACGAGGCTGGTTTCCTTCGGCACGAGGGTTGCGACCAGCGGATCGTTGATCAGCGCGAAGTCGACCTGCTTGGTGCGCAGCGCCGCAAGGATCGCGGTCTCGTCCGGCAGAACGCTGATGTCGATGCCGTCGATCGCGATCTTGCCGCCGGCCCAATCCTTGTTGGCGGAGAGCGTTTCCTTGGAATTCGGCTCCCACTTGTCGAGCTTAAACGGGCCGGTACCGAGCGCCTTGGTGCCAATCGTGCCGGCCGCGATTTCAGCCGCCGGTACGATGGCGGCGTTGATGCTCGCCATGGCGGTCAGAAGCGGTGCGTCCGGCTGCGACAGCTTGAAGACGACCGTCGCCTGGTCCGGGGTCTCGATCGAGGCGATCGACAGGAAGTTGGCGCGGGCGGCGGCGGCGGTCTTTTCGTCGAGAAGGCGTTCGAACGAGGCCTTCACGTCGGCGGCCGTTACCGGCTTGCCGTCCTGGAATTTTGCGTTCGGGTTAAGCTTGAAGGTCAGTTGCTTGGCGTCGGCTGCAAATTCCCAGGAGGCTGCGACGGCCGGGACGATCTGCAGGTCCTTGTCGAGGCGGACGAGCGGCTCATAGATCAGCTCCAGCAGGCGGATCGAGGAAAATGCGGTCTGCTTGTGCGGATCAAGGCCGGTCGCATCCTGCTTCCAGGCCATTTTCAGCGAGGCGGCGGATGCCGGCGAGGCGATCGCGGTCGCGCCGATGGTGACGGCCAGCGCAAGGCCGGACAGCAGTTTAGTCGAAAGATGTCTTCCCATTTTTATTCTCCCTCTTTTGATATCTGTTCGTTGTCTCGACCCAGCCACATTTGAGCAGCGGCCGTCATTCAGCAGCTTTACGCTGTCTTCCCATCAATTGCCTTGCGGAGGAAGCCTCCGGCATCGTCGAGCGCCACGCGCGCCGTATCGACATCCATTCCCGTCAGCGCGATCAGGATCGCCAGTTTGACGTCGTTGCCGGTGAGGTCAAGCACGCGGCGCGCCTCTTCCGTCGTGCAGCCGGTCGCCTGCATGACGATGCGGGCAGCGCGGGCGACGAGCTTCTGATTGCTGGCATGCAGGTCGACCATCAGGTTCTGATAGCTCTTGCCGATGCGGATCATGCTCGCCGTGGTCAGCATGTTGAGCACGAGCTTCTGGGCCGTGCCGGATTTCAGCCGCGTCGAACCGGTCAGGATTTCCGGACCGACCACCGGCGAGATGGCGATGTCGGCAATATCGGCTATGACGGCGTCCGGATTGCAGGACAGGGCGACGGTCTTTGCCCCGATCTCCTTGGCATAGTTCAGGGCACCGATGACGTAAGGGGTGCGGCCGCTGACGGCGATGCCGACAACGACGTCGGCTGCGGTCAGGCCGATGTCTACGAGATCCTGCCGGCCCTGTTCCGGGCTGTCTTCGGCGCCTTCGACGGCGTGCTGCAGGGCGTGGCTGCCGCCGGCGATCAGGCCGACGACCATGCCTTCCGGGACGCTGAAAGTCGGGGGGCATTCGGAAGCATCGAGCACGCCGAGGCGGCCGCTGGTGCCGGCGCCGATATAGACCAGCCGTGCGCCATTCTGGAAAGCGCGGACGATTTCGTCCACGGCCTCGGCGATCTGCGGGATCACCTTTTCAACTGCGGTCGCGACGCCCTTGTCTTCATCATTGATCTCGCGCAGGACATCGACTGTCGGCAGCAGATCGATATCCATGGAGCGGGGATTGCGGTCTTCCGAAACCAGTCTTTCCAGTTCGGATATCAGCCGTTCGTCGCTCATGACCCTGCCTTCGAGATCGGGGTGCAGCGCAGCGCTTCGCAGGATCTGCGTCATACGATGTTGCTCCTCACCCTTCGTTGCCTTTCCCAAAGGATTAGGATCATCCATTCCATGAGTCAATTGAGAATTGGAATATATTATTCCATTTCCTTCCTGGACCTACCGAGACACGGGATCAGGGTCAGGAGGCTTGAAGGGCCTTGCGTGCGAGAATGATGGCGCCCGAGACGGCGTCGCCGTCGGCGGGTTTCAGGCGGCGGCGGACATCGGGCGCCAGCCAGGCCTCAAGCGGGCTCGACAGCCC
>NZ_JALBGW010000150.1:0-11648 GCF_023006485.1 Neorhizobium sp. BETTINA12A | reverse complement strand
CCGGCGGCGAGGGCGACTTCCCGATGACCCCGCGCCCGTCGCGCGACGAGTTCGGCCCGGCCGTGTGGTTCTCGCTGTCGGTCGGCCGCAAGCAGAATGCCGAGCCGCGCTGGCTGATCCCGATGCTCTGCCGCAACGGCAACGTCACCAAGCGGGAAATCGGCGCAATCAAGATGCAGCAGGACGAAACCTTCGTCGAGATCGCTGCCGACCACGCCGACGCCTTCATGCAGGCTGTCGGGAAGGACAAGGCGCTGGAGCGCGGCATCCGCGTTACCCGGCTGACCAGCGCGCCGGACCTCAGCCGTCCCGCGCCGGCCAAGCCTTACGTCAAGAAGTCCTACGACGATCGTCCGAAGGAGCCTCGTGGCGACGACTGGGCGAAGGGCAAGCCGAGGAAGAACACCTCCAACGCAGCCGGTCCGGGCGGCCCCAGGGCCGCCGAACCGCGTGGCGACGCCAAGCCCTTCAACAAGGAAGCCAAGCCGTTCCGCAAGGACGCCCAGCCCTTCAAGAAAGACGACAAGCCTTTCAAGAAGAAGGACAAGCCGAAATTGGCCAACAGCAGCAATTTCGAGCGCCGGAAGTAGGCAAGGCACAGCGCTGCCAACCGGAATTGCGAGATTTCAATGAGATCAGGGGCGGCCCGAAGCCGCCCCTTTGTCGTTTCGGAGGGAGGCGTTTAGAGGGCCTCTTCGAACAGCGTCAGCAGGCGCTTGAAGTGGCGCTCGGAACCGTCCTTGTCGTAGATGCTGTGGTCCGGCACCGTCCAGCCATGCGCCATGCCGACATAGTTCTCGACGATATGGTCGACGCCGCCGGTGCGAAATGCTTCGGCGAGCCGAGCCGACTGCTCCGGCGGAAAGCTGTTGTCGACGCCGGCGACGCCGACATAGACGCGTGCCTTGATCCGGTCCGCCAGCCTGTGCGGGCTGTCTTCGGCGTCGCTTGCGAGATTGCCGCCGTGGAGGCTGGCGGCCGCCTTGATGCGCTCCGGATAACGAGCCGCAGCGGTGATCGCCCGGCCGCCGCCCATGCAGTAACCCACGGTGCCGATCGCGCCGGTGGCGCCTTCGGAGGTCAACGCTTCGATGAAGGCTTCACCATCCTCGGCGGTGAGCGGCTGGGGCGTGGCGCGCATCAGGCCCATCAACTGCGCCCTGGTGGCTTCTTCGCTGAAGGCCGTCTTCGCATCGAACGGGCCGTAGGTGCCCGAGCGATAGAATAGGTCCGGAACGAGCACGGTATAACCGGCATCGGCGATGTGCTGGCCCATCTGGTAGAGCGCTTCGCGCGGGCCGAAGGCATCCATGTAGAGGATGACGCCCTTGTCGGTTGCAGCACCGTCTGCAGGCTTAATGACGGCGGCTTTGGCGGTGCCGTCCTTCGTCTTGATCTCAATGTCATGCTTCATGAAAATATCCTCTTGCGCTTCCGTCCGGATGGCGGCGAGCTTATGTCGGCGGGCTGCCGCAGCTTTTCAATAATCAACTCCATGACCTCCACCAATGACAGAATTGTGAGACCGGCCCGGGCGATTGCGGCTGGACCGGCCTTTCGCATTGCCGCATGTTTTCGCCGGGAATGAGCATGAACGCAGTTCTTTGGGATCAGCATGATGCTACGGGCTCTCGCACTCGGTATTTCCAGCCTGCTTCTGTCAGCCTTCGCCGCGCTCGCACAGGATGGCCTGCCCGTCAGCCAGTGCCAGGCGATCGCCCAGAAACTGCCCGGTGTCACCTTCGCGAGCTTCAATCCCTCCGGTCCGCAATTTGCCCAGGCCAAGAAGAGCCTGGCGCTTGCCGACCGGGAAGAGGTGAAGATCACCTTTGTCGGCCATTCCACCTATTTCATCGAAACCCCTGAAGGGGTCGGCATCGCCACCGACTATAGCGGCGCCTATCGCCCCTCGCGGCTGCCGGACGTGGCAACGATGAACAAGGCGCATTCCACCCATTTTACGCTGAGCCCCGATCCCGGGATCAAACATGTGCTGCACGGCTGGAGCGATGTGCCGGGGGAAAAGGTGCAACACCGTCTGATGGTGGGGGATGTCTACATCCGCAATGTCATGTCGGATATCCGCAACTGGGGCGGCGGCATCGAGGAAAACGGCAATTCGATCTTCATCTTCGAGGTCGCGGGCCTCTGCATCGGCCATCTCGGCCACCTGCATTTCGAACTGAACGAGGCCCAGTATACCGAGATCGGCCGCCTCGATATCCTGATGGTTCCGGTCGACGGCGGCCTGACGATGGGCGCGGACAGCATGAGCCGGGTGGTGCAGCGGCTGCGGTCTTCGCTCATCCTGCCGATGCACCGCTGGGGGCCGCCGCTCGACAATTTCATCGCCATGTTCGACGCCAAGTTCGACATCGCCTATGCCAAGGAGCCGACGATCCGGGTGTCGATGCGCAGCCTGCCGAAAAAGCCGACGATACTGGTGCCGCAGGGGCTCTGATCAGCCCAGCGGCCTTATTCTCGTTCAGTGGAACTGCGGGAAGGCGAGGTGCTGCTTGACGCCGACATCCGGCATCTTCTCGTCCTTCAGATTGGCCTTGGCGATTTCCCAGCCGAATTTCAGCGTACTGTCGGTGGAGGCCCAGATTTCCGCATCGTCGACCTTGAAGGCGAGCAGGGTCAGTAGCGGGTCTTCCTTGCCGCGCTCGTACCAGGCCGAGGTCACGGCGCTCCAGTATTCGTCGATCTTGGCACGATCGTTACGGATCTCCAGCGTGCCGGAAAGGCAGGCGTGGTAGTCGTGGTTCTTGCCGACGACGCAGAAATGCGCGCGGCTGCCGGCGCGGATGGCGCGTACAAGATCCGTATCACTCTTGGTGAAGAACCAGATCGTGCTCGATTTCGGATCGGCATTCGGCGCCATCGGCTGGAAGTGCATATGCGAGCCCTCGATGCCGAGCATGCCGGCATGGATGTTGTTGATCTCGTCCCAGAGCTGGCGTTCGGGCGCTTCACGGGCTTCGGTAAGGCTTGCCATCGACTGTCTCCTTGTTGTTCGTCTGCGTGAACAAACAGCAAGGCTTTGGCTTTGTTCCTGCTTGTTTCGGCGGGGCGGCATCAGGAAAAGCCTCGCCTTACCCAGGAAATGCCCTTGAATGGCTCCGGCTTCGAAATTATAAGGCGCCATTCCAGAACGAGTTCCAGAACAAGCTAAAGTGTCAGGGGTGCCATGGCTGGCCATTCACAGTTCAAAAACATCATGCACCGCAAGGGCAAGCAGGATTCGATCCGGTCGAAGATGTTTTCCAAGCTTGCGCGTGAAATCACCGTTGCCGCCAAGACGGGTCTGCCTGATCCGACCATGAACGCGGCGCTTCGCCTGGCGATCCAGAACGCCAAGGCGCAGTCGATGCCCAAGGACAATATCGACCGGGCGATCAAGAAGGCTGCCGGTTCCGACGGAGAGAACTACGATTCCGTCCGTTACGAGGGTTACGGCCCGGGCGGCACCGCCGTTATCGTCGAGGCGCTGACCGACAACCGCAACCGCACGGCCTCCAACGTCCGCTCGACCTTCACCAAGGCTGGCGGTGTACTCGGTGAAACCGGCTCGGTTTCCTTCTCCTTCGACCATGTCGGCGAAATCACCTACAAGGCGAGCGTCGGCGATGCGGACAAGGTGATGGAAGCGGCGATCGAGGCTGGTGCCGACGACGTGACCACCGACGAGGACGGCCACACGATCATCTGCGCGTTCGAAAGCCTCGGCGAAGTGTCCAAGGCGCTCGAAGCGACGCTCGGCGAGGCCCAGACCGTCAAGGTGATCTGGCGGCCGCAGAACACGATCGAGGTGGATGAGGAGAAAGCACAGTCGCTGCTGAAGCTCATCGACAACCTGGAAGACGACGACGACGTGCAGAGCGTCTATTCGAATTTCGAGGTTTCCGAAGAAGTCATGGCCAAGCTTTCGGCCTGAATTTAGAGCCGATCTCGATACAAAAACGGCACCCGATCGGGGTGCCGTTTGCATTTCAGGGCTCACGCTCAGAAGATCTGGCGCAGGGCCACGTAGAGTACGAACGCGATAGCGATCGAGGCCGGCAGCGTCAGCACCCAGGCGAGCAACATGTTGCGCACCGTCGACCACTGCAGTCCCGACCCGTTCGCCGCCATGGTGCCCGCCACGCCCGACGAGAGCACATGGGTGGTGGAGACCGGCAGGCCGAGATGGTCGGCAGCACCAATCGTCACCATCGCGACGACTTCCGCCGAAGCACCCTGGCCATAGGTCAGGTGGGTCTTGCCGATCTTCTCGCCGACCGTTACGACGATGCGTTTCCAGCCGACCATGGTGCCGAGGCCAAGCGCCAGCGCGACGGCGACCTTGACCCAGAGCGGGATGAACTTCGTGGCGTTGTCGACGGCCTGATGGTAGGCCTTGACGGCGTCGAGGTCGCTGCCCTGCATCGGCAGCAGCTTGTTCTTGTCGATCAGCTTCAGCGCCTCGCCGATCAGGTAGACGTCGTTGCGGATGTTGCCGACCAGCGAGGTCGGTACCGCCTCGAGGGTCGGGAATTTCGAGATCTGCTCGCTTGATGCGTGGATGAACCGCTGCAGCGCCAGCGTCGTCGTGTCGTTCCAGGTCTTGTTCCTGACCGCGTTGGCGACTTCCGCCCGAGCGTCGGTTACCGTGACGCCCGGCTTGACGTATTTCTGCAGCGCCGTCTCGACATTCGTCGATGCCTGTTCGTAGGCATGCAGGTATTGCGCATCGGGGGTGCGGTTGAGCGCAAAGGCGGTCGGCACAAGGCCGATCAGGATGAGCATGATCAGGCCCATGCCCTTCTGGCCGTCGTTGGAGCCGTGCGCGAAGCTGACCCCGGTGCAGGTGAAGATCAGCAGGCTGCGGATCCACAAGGGTGGCGGCTTGTTGCCCTTCGGCTCTTCGTAAAGCGCCTTGTTGCGGACGAGCACCTTCATGACCAGAAGCAGGATCGCCGCAAGCCCGAAGCCGATCAGGGGAGAGATCAGCAGCGACAGGCCGATATTGCTCGCCTGCGACCAGTCGACGCCGCTGGTTGCCGTGCCCTGCGGCGCCAGGAACTGGTTCGCCAGGCCGACGCCGATGATCGAGCCGATCAGCGTATGCGAGCTGGAGGAGGGCAGGCCGAGATACCAGGTGCCGAGGTTCCAGATGATGGCGGCGATGAGGAGCGCGAAGACCATGGCGAGGCCTGAGCCGGAGCCGACCTGCAGGATCAGTTCCACCGGCAGCAGCGCCAGGATCCCGAAGGCGACCGCGCCACTCGAGAGCAGCACGCCGAGGAAGTTGAAGAAGCCCGACCAGACGACTGCCAGTTCCGCCGGCATGGAGCGGGTATAGATGACGGTTGCCACGGCATTGGCGGTATCGTGGAAGCCGTTGACGAATTCGAAGCCGAGCGCGATCAAAAGCGCAAGGCCGAGCAACGCCCAAGGAACCGAACTGGCGACCGAAAGGTCGTTCGCCAGCGCGTACCCGACATAACCCAGGCCGCCGATCAGCACGACGCCGAACAGGGGAATGAACCATTTTCCGAGTGAACTCGGGTTTTCCAGAGGGTGGTAGGACGCAGAAACACTGGGTTTGGAAGCGATGGCGTCTGTCACGTTTCGGTACTCCGCATTTTCCAGGATTAACAAAAGCTAACTCTGGTCGGTGAACCTCTTGTGACGCCTGCTTCCTAGGCGGGGATGGGCTGCTTCTCCATCATCGGCAACGTCGCGAACAACTCGACCGAGCGCAGCCGTGCATCGACATCGTGGATCGGCATCGAGATGATCAATTCGTCGGCGCCGGTTTCTCCCAGGAAATCCCTGAGCTTTGCCTCGACAGTCGCAACCGAGCCGACCGCTGCGTAACGCAGCGTGTGCTCGACGTTCATCTTTTCCATCGGCGTCCAAAAACCTTCCATGCTATCGAGCGGTTTCGGGAAGCGGGTGCGGACGTTCTTGCGAAGATTGACGAACTGCTGCTGCGACGAGGTGAAGGCGCGCTCGGCTTCGGCATCCGTTTCCGCTGCGACGCCCATGACGCCGACCATCATGTAGGGTTTGTCGAGTTGGAGCGAGGGCTGGAAACGGTCGCGGTAGATCGAGATCGCTTCCATCAGCATGTCGGGCGCAAAATGCGAGGCAAACGCATAGGGCAGGCCGAGGGCGGCTGCGAGATGGGCACTGTAAATGCTCGATCCGAGCAGCCAGATCGGCACGTGCGCATCCATGCCCGGCACGGCAAGCAGGCCCTGGTCCTTTTCCGGCGTACCGAGCAGGCGCTGCAGCTCGAGGATGTCATGCGGGAAACTTTCGGCGCCGGCATCGAGATTGCGGCGGAGCGCGCTTGCGGTGCGCATGTCGGTTCCCGGCGCCCGGCCGAGACCGAGATCGACGCGGCCCGGAAGCAGCGCTTCCAGCGTGCCGAACTGCTCGGCGATGACGAGCGGCGAATGGTTGGGCAGCATGATGCCGCCGGAGCCGACGCGGATGGTCTTGGTGGCCGCGCCCACATGGCCGATGACAATCGCGGTTGCGGCGCTGGCAATGCCCGGCATGCCGTGATGTTCGGCGAGCCAGACCCGTTTGTAACCCTGCTCCTCGGCCTTGATCGCCAGGCGGCGAGACTGGTCGAGCGCATCGCTCACGGAATAACCTTCACCGACGGGTGAAAGATCGAGAATGGAAAAGGGGATCATCGGCACGTCCTGGAGGCGGTATAACTGACAGAGTGTTCCACTTATCTAGGCAGTCGCGTCCAGAAATACGACCCCGAGGTTGACAGAAAAGCGCCGGTCGAAAGGGGCGTGACGGACGACCCCTCCGACATCAGGATTTGACCAGCCGCAGGTGCGAACCGGGTTTTGCGGGTTTGAGGCTTTCCGGTACAGCCACTCCTCCCGCGTTGAGGATGGTGACGGGCGTGAAACGTCCCGCATGGTGGTCGATCGTACCGATCTCGTGGTTCATGCGGCCGAGCTTCGCCGTCAACGCATCGAGCGCCCCTATCTGGTCTCGGCTCGCCTTGGCAAGCGTCGTCATCGTGGTCCTGACGGCTGCGATCGCTTCGATCTCCTTGCCGGAGCTTGCCGCAAGCGCCGCCACGTGGCGATCAACGGCGTCCGCATAGATCGTGATCGCATCCAGCTCTCCACCGGCCTTCTCGACGGACTTGCCGCCGAGTTCGGCCGCTTCCGCCGACTTGCGTGACAGGCCGGAGATGTCCTTGGCGGCCTCTGCGGCGCGCTCTGCAAGTCCGCGGATTTCCTCGGCCACGGTCTTGAAGTCGACCTCGGCCTCTTCGGATTGGGCTGCTTCTATGCCGGCATTGAGGGCGAGCATATTGGCCTGGAAGGCGATGTCCCGGATGTTGGCTGCGGCGGGCTCGATCTTGAGCGATGCCTTGCGGATTGCTTCCATCGCCACCGTTGCCGTTTGCATCATCTCCTTCGGCGGGCGCAGGTCGAGCCGGGCATTGTGGGCGATGTCGGCCGCGTGCTGTGCCTGCAGCTTTCTCGCCTTGAGCGTTTCGACAAGCGAACCGACATCCGCGGCGGTTTTGGCGATGGCTGCCGTCAGGCGGCCACCGGCCTCGGCCGTTGCCGCCATGTCGGCGCGGGCCTCGGCGCAGTCCGTATGAAGGTCGCGGGCGCCGCTGCCGATCATTCCGAGCACGTCTTCCAGGATTGTCAGGGCGTGGTTGAAATCGGCGCGCAGGCCCTCGTATCTTTCGGGGAACGGCATATCGATCCGCACGGTAAGATCGCCGACCGCTAGGCGCCGCAGGCCGCCGTCGAGCGCTTCCACCACGGTCTTCAGATCGTGTGCCTCGTCCCCGGCTGCCTCGAGGTCGCGCATGCGGGTTTCAGCCGCAGCCGTCTCCTGCCGCTCGCGCTCTTCTTCGTCTTCGACGAGGCGGGTGAGATGGTCGCGGCAGAGCCGCTCCAGCGCCCGTGAGATGGATCCGATTTCATCTGTGCGGGCCAGATGCTCGCGCGGCACCGCCGTCTTGCCGGCGGCGATCTCCGAGACGGTTCCCGCGATTGTCCGCAACGGATTGATGAGCGCGCCGGCAAGCGAGATGGTGACGAGGGTCAGCGTTATCAGCGACGCGGCGATGTCCAGCATCTCGAAAGGCGTCAGTCCGTCGGCGACATAAAAGAGGAGCCCGGCGAGAATCCCATTCTGCGCCAGCACAAGCCCGATCACCTTGACGGAAAGGGAATGGTGTTTGCCTATCATGGCTGCCTCCTCACATTGCGTTCAAGCCGCGATTTGCAACGCGCGAGGCGCCGGGGCGTTGCCGACCGGCGACCCGAAAGGGAGCAAACCTTCCCGATATGGTTACCCGTAGGTTAACGGCACAGCGTTCGCGTTTTCGGTTTGTTCACATTATCGTGGCACTGGTTGGGGCATCAGGATAGGGTATGGGCATGACAGGCACGATTCGCATCATCGGCATCGATCCGGGGCTTCGACGCACCGGCTGGGGCATTATCGAGACGCTCGGCAACAGCCTGAAATTCGTCGCCTCGGGCACCGTGACCTCCGACGGCGACCTGGATCTCGCCTCCCGTCTCTGCCAATTGCACGACGGATTGGCGGAAGTGGTGCATGCCTACCAGCCGCACGAGGCGGCCGTGGAGCAGACCTTCGTCAACAAGGATGCGGTCGCGACGCTGAAGCTCGGCCAGGCGAGGGGCGTGGTCATGCTGGTGCCGGCACGGGCCGGGCTGCCGGTTGCCGAATATGCGCCGAATGCCGTCAAGAAATCGGTCATCGGCGTCGGCCACGGCGAAAAGCAGCAGATCCACATGATGTTGAAGATCCTGATGCCGAAGGCGGAGTTCAAAGGCAACGACGCTGCCGACGCGCTGGCGATCGCCATCTGCCACGCCCACAACCGCGGCGGCCAGCGCATGCGCGCCGCACTCGCCGGCTAGTTTGTTCTTGACTTGTTCTGGTTCGGCGGATAAGTAATACCTCAGAGGTATTACCATGCGTGTCACCGAAAAAGGCCAGGTCACGATCCCCAAGGAAATCCGCGACCGATTGAAGATCGGGCCGGGTTCGGAGGTGGATTTTGTCGTGTCTGATGACGGCGTGAGGCTTGTCAGGCTCGACGACAGCAGGCAGGACTACAAGAGCTTCGAAGAATGGGCGGACAGCGTCAAAGGCACCTGGGATCTCGGCGGCATGACGACCGATGAGTATATCGATTGGCTTCGGGGACCGCGCGATGACCTCGACCGTCGTTGATACGAATGTGTTGATCGATATGCTGGGGCCTGCCACTCCGGCGCGAATGTGGTCGCTCGGTGCATTGAAACGATGCGCGGAAGAGGGGGAACTTATCCTCAATCCGGTCATCTGGTCGGAACTGTCGGCATCGCCGCTGAGTGAACTCGAGATCACCCTAGCATTCGGCTGGCTCGGTATGAAGCGCGAGACCTTGTCTTATGATGCGGCATTTCAGGCGGGTAAGGCGCATTTTTCTTACCGCAGGTCCGGCGGACTTCGCGAGCGAACCCTGCCGGATTTCCTGATCGGCGCCCATGCCGCGGTCCGCTCCCATCGTCTCCTGACCCGTGAGCCAGCCCGTTACCGCGCTTATTTTCCCTCGCTCGACATCATCTCCCCCGAAACCCATCCCTGACGGACATCTTTCATGATCGGCAAGCTCAAAGGCACTATCGACGAGATCGGCGACGACTATGTGCTCGTCGACGTTCATGGCGTCTGTTACGAGGTCTTCTGCTCGTCGCGGGTGCTGTCGAAGATGGGTTCGGTCGGCGAAGCGGTGGTGCTGTTCATCGAGACCTATGTCCGTGAGGATCAGTTCAAGCTTTTCGGCTTCCTGAGCGCGCTGGAGCGGGAATGGTTCAACCTGCTGCAGAGCGTGCAAGGCGTCGGCGCCAAGGTGGCGCTCGCGGTGCTCTCGACCCTGACGCCGTCTGAGCTCGCCAACGCTATTGCCCTTCAGGACAAGACGACGGTTTCGCGTGCGCCCGGCGTCGGGCCGAAGGTCGCGGTGCGGATCGTCACCGAACTCAAGAACAAGGCGCCCGCCTTTGCCGGCGAGGCTTCGGGCAATATCGGCCTCAAGCAGGAGCTTGGCGAGGGTGTTGCCGCAGCGCCGGTCGCCGATGCCGTCTCGGCGCTCACCAATCTCGGTTATTCGCGCGACCAGGCCGCGAATGCGGTTGCAGCAGCGCTCAAGAACGGCGGCGAGGGGGGCGACAGCGCCAGACTTATACGGCTGGGGCTGAAGGAGCTGGCGCGGTGATTCCTTGCTTTTTCCAGAATCCTTACTAAGATAAAATGTAAGGAATGGAGGTGCTCATGGGTTACGGCGCAAAATTGACCTCTAAAGGTCAGACGACAATTCCAATAGAAATCAGGAAATATCTCAATCTTAGTCCCGGTGATCAAATGGACTTCATCATTGAAAATGGTGAGGTCAAATTAAGGGCCAAGACGCGGAGCGTCATGGAGTTTGCGGGTATTCTCGGCCATGCTCCCAACGGCGTCCACTTGACCGTCGAAGAAATGAGCGACGCCGCGGCGCAAGCGGCGGCAGATGATGATCGGAGGATCATGCGTGATTGGCATCGATACGAACGTACTCCTCCGGTTTCTGATGACGGACGACCCGAAACAGTACGAAAGCGCAGTTGAGTTCTTTCGTTCAAGATCGGCAGAAAATCCGGCTTATATCTCGCTCTTCGTTTTCACCGAAGCATGTTGGGTCATGCGGAAAAGTTACGGCTATAAGAACCAAGAGATTGCGTCCGTGTTTCGAGGACTATTGGAAAGCCGAGAGCTCGTCTTTGAGGATTCGGATTTCATAGAGATCATGTTTTTGGCCGATGGCTTCGGCAAGTTCGACGTCGCAGACTATTTGATCGCTGAGCTCGCAAAAAGAATTGGCTGTTCAAAAACGGTGACTTTCGACAAAACTGCTGCACGATATGTACCCGGAATGGAACTTCTCGCATGAGTGAACCCGCCCGCCTGATAACGCCGGAAAAGCGGGGCGAAGACCTGGATATGACGCTGCGCCCGCAGTCGCTGGACGAGTTCACCGGCCAGGCGGAGGCGCGCGCCAACCTGAAGGTGTTTATCGAGGCGGCGAAGAACCGCGGCGAGGCGCTGGACCACGTGCTGTTTGTCGGTCCGCCAGGCCTTGGCAAGACGACGCTGGCGCAGATCATGGCCAAGGAACTCGGCGTCAATTTCCGCTCGACATCCGGCCCGGTCATCGCCAAGGCTGGCGATCTTGCGGCCTTGCTCACCAATCTCGAAGAGCGGGACGTGCTCTTTATCGACGAAATTCACCGGCTCAACCCGGCAGTCGAGGAAATCCTCTATCCGGCGATGGAGGACTTTCAGCTCGACCTGATCATCGGTGAAGGTCCGTCGGCGCGATCGGTGAAGATCGACCTTTCGAAGTTCACACTGGTTGCCGCCACCACCCGGGCCGGTCTGCTCACCACGCCGCTGCGCGACCGGTTCGGCATTCCCATCCGGTTGTCTTTCTATACGGTTGATGAGCTGGAATTGATCGTCCGGCGCGGTGCGCGGCTGATGAGCCTTTCGATGACCGATGCAGGCGCCCGCGAGATCGCCCGCCGCGCCCGTGGCACGCCGCGCAT
>NZ_JALBGW010000014.1:0-75537 GCF_023006485.1 Neorhizobium sp. BETTINA12A | reverse complement strand
CTCGAGCGCCTCGGCACCCGAACCGCCGCCAGCCTGGTCCGCCGTTCCACCCGCAGTTGACTGCCCGGTTCCCGTCCGGCCAACGGTCCCGCCACCAAGACCAGCACCGCCAGTGCCAAAGCCGCTCGGCCTCAAACCCTGCTCGGCCGCAAGCGCCCCACGCCCCAGCAGCCCGTCAACAACCACCGCTCCGGTTAGACCACCGGAAAAAACGCAAAGCGATACCGTGGCGGCAAAAGCCGCGAAACCAACCGACTGCTACGCATGAGCCCCCTCGAAGCGAATCAACTTGCCGTCAAAAACATGACGCCTCCCAACGTCACACAACCTACCTCGTGCAACCGTTTTGTGACGCCAACAACAAAAATGTGAGCTTGTGACAGGTATATTGGAGGACGGTGAAAGGAGGCGTATGAAGCGGCCCTCAGCAACTCTTTCGCCAATGGTGGGCTAAATGCCGTGCTGGCGCTTCGCAGGGCGTAAGAAATAGAATTTATCGGGCTTTATGCGCGAAGAAATTTCGATGAAGGTATCAAGACGAAGGTTTTCCATGATTTCACTTTCACTGAGAGCCCCATGACAGCCACGTTTGCGCCTGAATGGCGTTGGGAAATTGCACAAGACCCGAACGAGGTGCATGAGCTGCTCAGGGTTAGCGACCTTGCGCAGGCAACGAATGCGGCGCCTGCGCCGCAGCGCAACGAAGAGCGTACGCATTTCCTTGTGAAAACCGGTTGCGTGCGTCTTTTGCGCAAGGGGGCGGACGCCATCGCTATGTATGCCCTTACAGAGACGCCGCCTTTCGTACTCAACGACGCGCCATTCCAATTCGCAAGCCACCCCCTCTATCTTCAACGGCTCGCAATTGAACCTGACTGCGCAAGGACCTTAGGCTCAGTTCCCGGGATCAACGCATTACGGCATGCGATCGAAGTCGCCCGTGATGGGCGAGCGGATGCGCTTCGCAGCGAAGCCAATCCCCATCTCACACGAACCCTAAGCTTGCTTATATCAATGGGATTTGAGGTCCAGAACCCGAACGCGGTCTTGCCCTCGGATAACCGTGTCTATCTTGAGGTTCGCATCAGACCTGGCCGAGCAGCTGTTTAGCCAAGCCCGGGCGTAGGACCTTTCCGGTCGGCGTGCGCGGGATTTGCGAAACTCTCACATATTCGCTCGGAAGTACGGTGGGTGAAAAGACCGATCGCAGATGATCAATGAGGCGATCATCCAACATATCGAGATCGCAGACGACTGCAGCCACAATCGCCTCTCCGGTCCGCTTGTCAGGGCGGGAAATACAGGCTGCGTCGCGAACGCCCGGCACCCTTCGCAATTCACGATCCATTTCATCCAGGGATACGGATTCTCCACGCACCTTTGCGATGTTCTTGCTGCGCCCGGTCAATACGAACAACGGCTTTCCATCGGGGCTGCGGACTGTGTATCCAAGATCACCCGAATGAAACCACCCATTGCGGAAGGCTTCTTGCGTCGCTTGACCGTTGCCGTAATAGCCGGGCGTCACGTTCGGTCCGCGCATCATCAGCTCTCCGGCGGTACCGTCTGGACACGATCGGCCAGCATCGTCGACAATGGCAATCTCGTTGCAAACCGCGATCCCAACCGGAGGAATTCGGGTTTCGAACATTAGCTCTCGATACTCAGAAGAGGAAAGGTGCGGAGGCATCGTGCAGGAGAAATTCGTTGTTTCCGACAGGCCGTAACCTTGTACGATGCGGGCTCCGATCGTTTCGTAAACGGCTCGGGCGGTGTCTGAGGTCAGTGCTGCCGCCGCGCTGACGAAGTAATCGAACCCGTCAGGCAAAGAACGGTCGCGCCACACCGTGGTCAGGGCATCGAGGATGCTTGGCACCACGCTCGCGATGCGAGGCCGTACAGCTGCAAGGATCAACGGATAGCGGATAGGATCAAACCCCTGCAGCAGGTTGGCATGGCAGCCGGCCAAAAGTGTAGCCAGGAGCGTGAAATGCAATCCGTTTACGTGATGAATCGGCAGGCAACCCAGAAACGTCTCCCCCGCTTGCATTCGGTGGTGGGCAATAACATCCCTGGCGTTCGCGGCAGCGTTACCATGCGTCTGCCTGACAATCTTTGATGCTGCCGTAGACCCGGAAGTACCAATCAGGAAAGTGTCGTTCCACGGTTGCAAGACGGGCTGGAGAAAGGGATGGCTGTCGATTTCGTCAAGGAACGGCAAGTTCAAGGCGTCCGGCAGAACGCTGTTGTCCAGAGACGGAGAACGGAGCAGCAGGTTTGCGCTCACGGCTTCAATTTGCAGTGCATGTCGATTTGGAGGATCTGCCGGATTGAGCATCAGAGTGACCGCGCCGGAACGCATCAATGCGAACGTTGCAACAACCGATTCGATGCAATTGATCGGGCATAGTGCCACTACACTTCCAGGCCGGACGCCATGATGCCGAGCCAGCCAGCCCGCGAGGTCTGCCGATACGCGATCCAGCTGCGCGAAGGTAATGGTCGTCTTCGCTCCACGAGGATCGATCGCCGTCAGGTAGGGTGAACTTCCCCGGGTTTGAGCCTGGCGGATCATGACATCAGGAATCAGCGGCCGGGTGGCGGCAGCGCCAAGGCTCTGGTGCTCTCGTCGCGAGTTTTCATGATCCCCATCAGTCATTCTCAAGGCCCCGCGGATAGAACTACCTATGCTTTTCGACGGATGCGGCGATTGTCGATGGAGACCTAAAACTCTCCGGCACCATTGTCTCGCTCGAGAAGGTGATGCCGAAATGCTTCTCAATTCCGAGCACGATATCGATGAACTTGAGAGAGTCGATTCCGAGCTGAGTAAGCTCGGTATTCGGCTCCAAGGGACTGGAACTCACGCCAAGCGCCGTGAGAATGCGCAATACCTCGCTAGTTGTATCATGCATTTTTACGCGCTTCTGTACTTGATCGGACGACGACGATAGGCAATACTAGAGGTTGAAGTCCTGTTGATGCAAGCGGAATAAGCGCGATAAAATTTCAGACAAATTGTCTTTGGCTTGGGGAATTTTAGCGCTCTAGAGGTAAGTATGATGCTGGACGGCCGTTTCGAAGAACGCAGTGACGATCCTCATGTCTTGGCACGCTTATCACTGTTAGCTGGAGACGATGTCTTACCTGAAATTCCGGTCTCCGCTTTGGAGGTGGACACGGTCCTCACCGTGGCGGACGTTTTCGATCCGTTGAAGGAGCAGCTCGACACGTACGGTCTAGCACACGTTCAGTTTCGGGAGCCGCCATCCCGGGACCAATTTCGTCAGCTCGGCGAACAGCTCGGGACTCTTATGTCGGAAACTGATCCCACGGTCGCGCCGTTCGTGGAGCAGGCGGTGATCTTGAACTTGATCAGTCGCTTTGGTCACGGCGCGGACCCAACGTTGCAGCCGTTTTCCTCAGACTATCTCACCCTCCATTCGGAATGCAGTTCGCGGCCGCTGAATGATCAGCCCCGCTACATCACGCTTCTCTGTCTTGAGCCTGGCGATAATCCCGATCGAGCGCAGACGGTCGTCGTTCCGATGGAGGCCGTGGCGGCACAACTCCCGGAACCGATCCTGCAGATCTTAATGGAGACGCGCTACCGCCACTGCATAAACGGACCGATGCTTGCGCGACCGACGACAAACGGTCTGGCCTTCTCATTCCGCGATTTTCGTGCTGCCGCGCTGGACTGGACAACCGAGGGCAAGGCGAGCGCCAGCGAGGTTGGCGCCGCCTTGAGGCTGCTACTTCATTCGATGTACCGCAGAGATCTCATGTCGGGCGTATGCTGGCGCCGGGGATTAATGGTTGTCATTGATAATTGCCGTTTTTTCCATGGCCGGACGAGTGGTCCAACCATGCCGGGGAACCAAACGCGCCATCTTATACGATTACGCATACTTTAGATCTCGTGCTTCTTAAGGGTCGGCGCAGATGAATTTTTTTCCTGTTGACCTCGAGGGGCTGTTCTCGGACCTGCCAGCGAAGCCTGGTGCATGGCCCAGCGCGTACGGCGTGCCGCGTAAAGCCTCTCCTCAAGCGTCTACATTGCCGTACTTTCTTCCCACCGTCGGAGAACGCACGATCGAACTCTTCGAATGCGTTTCTGATCCCGACGATGCCTTAGAATTGCGTGATCTCTATTTGGGACGCGTGGAATGCGAAGCGCTGCGTGGAGAGGCCAGCGATCGACGCGCGATCCTTTGGCTTGAACGGCGCCGAAGACGCAACTGGTCTGCCGAGGAGATCCTAAACTCACGGGCAGCCATCCGCTTCGTCAAAGAGCTTTTCAATTCGTTTTTTCGCGACGACCTTTATGGCCGCTTCCGTTCGAACGACACGGTCATCCTCTCCTCCGGTTCCGTTTGCGAAGAGAGTTTTGGCCTGCCAGAGGCCGCCAAGGCTGCACTGCGTTTTGCCCTGAAACGTGACTGGTATGGTTATTCGGATTCGCGTGGTCGATTGTCCGCAAGGGATGCGATCGCAGCCTATGAGACCGCCAGAATATCAAATGTTCGCTACACGGCAGAGAATATAGCCATAACAATGGGTGGAACCGCAGCTGTCAGCGTCCTCGCAGATCTGCTGCTGACGGGGCAGAAGGTTCCGAGTGCTCCGGCACTTTGTCCCATTCCAAACTATCCTCCTTTGATCGAATCGATCGCGCGCCGGCACCATGTCCAGCAAGTCCCCCTGATCTCGCAAAATGGGCGCGTCAGTCTGCGGCCGCTGCTTGACGCGCTTACCCCTGCGACACCACTCGTCTTGTTGCAAACCGTTGCCAATCCGACCGGTGCCGTTGTGGACGAGAATGATATCCGCGAACTCATCGCCAAAGCATCGCCGACGACAATGATTCTGCTGGATGAGTGTCACGAATTTCTTGGAAGCTGCGGGCTGCGCACCTGCGAGCGAGCGGCGGCCAATGTTGTGCGAATCTCCAGCATGTCGAAAACATGGTCTGCTCCGGGAATGAAGATTGGATGGATTGTGGCAGACGCCGCGATCATATCCGATTTCTACGAATATGCGTCTACCAGCTATGGTGGTCCGCCATCGCTGTTTTATACGCTGATCGAAGTCGTCACCCGAATGGAAAGGTGGTTGCTGGAGGGGGTGGACGATCCCGGTTCTGCTGAATTGAGCGAGTTCGATCCGGGCTATGGATTGACGGGTGAAGCGCTTGCTGCCGCCTTTCGCTCTTATCGCGCCGAGCGCAACGTTCGCGCGAGCAGTCTCCTGGACAATCGCGCCGAAATTCTCGAATCGCTGCAAAGCAGCGGCTTCGACGTCCTGCATCCAGCACAG
Organism: Neorhizobium sp. BETTINA12A; assembly: GCF_023006485.1. Lineage (NCBI taxonomy): Bacteria > Pseudomonadati > Pseudomonadota > Alphaproteobacteria > Hyphomicrobiales > Rhizobiaceae > Neorhizobium > Neorhizobium sp. BETTINA12A. Next base: position 70,218 of record NZ_JALBGW010000014.1, on the reverse strand, counting down.
TCAATCAACGCCACTTTGGCTGCGCCCTGGTGGGACGATCCTTATGTTGCTTTTCGCAATTTGCTTTCGGAAGCAAACGTATCGTTGTTTCCGTCCGTCTTGACCTTCGGTTACGATATGAACGCACTCCGCGTAACCACATCACGCAAGCGGAGCGACTTGAAGATGGCAAGCGAGCGGCTCGCGATGTTCGCGTCCGATATGCGTCGGAGCTGACCTGAATGTCGATCGTTATTCTCGGTGGAACGGGATTTATCGGGTCGCAGGTGGTACGGGCCTTCGGCGCGCGGGACATCACCTTGTTTCACAGAAATCACGTAGGGTCTGCCGCAGGTCCAACGCGACATGTCCATTGTAGCCGCGATGACTTGCCGACGATGCGCAAATATTTCTTGGATGCTGAGCCGAATCTTGTGATTGATATGATAGCTCAGTGCAAGGACTCCGCCACAAAAGCACTCGCGATGATCGCTCCGTTCTCCGGACGCGTGGCAATGATCAGCAGCGCAAGCGTTTACCGTCAGTATGGTCAGTTGCTGAGGATCGAGGCGGGACCAGTCGGCATCGATCCAGTCACGGAGGATGGGCCGCTCAGGACCCGATTGTTCCCCTACCGTCAAAGCATTTTACGCTCGGCGACGGACCCGCGTCGATGGCTGGATGACTATGACAAGATTCCAGCCGAAAACGCCTACCTGTCGCACCCCGGCATAACCGCAAGCGTTGCGCGTCTACCAATGGTCTTCGGTCCGGGAGATCCGGACGGGCGAGTCCAAATATATATCCGTCTCATGCAAAGTGGCATCAAGGAGCTTTTCCTGTCGGAAAGCGTCGCGGGCTGGAAGAACGCTCGCGGATATGTGGAGAATGTCGCCAGCGCTATCGCGCATGTGGCCAGTCACGGCGCCGTCGGCCAGGTTTACAATGTCGCCGATGCCGGTGACCTGCCGGAGGCGGAATGGGTCGAGCGCATTGGTCGCGCAGCCGGATGGTCAGGGCGGATTACGATCGTGCCCGACGATGATCCTGCCGCGATAATGCCCATCGACGAACTGCCGCGAGATGCTGATTTTTCGGTAAACACGCTGCTAGATAGCACGCGTATCAGAGCTGAGTTGGGTTTTGCCGAAGTGGTGGACCTTGATGAAGCGCTGCGCAGGACAGTTGCCGCCACCCCTCATCGCTTGCAGGATGCAATATGAAGACGAAGCAAACCAACCCGTTTTGCGTGCGGGGTCAGAAATCCATCATTGGTATGGTGCATTTGCCACCGTTACCGGGGACGCCCTTCTTCGTGGAGGGAAGCTTTACGGCGATGAAGGAAGCTGCTGTTCGCGATGCCCTTGCCCTCGATCACGGCGGAGCTGATGGATGCTTGGTCCAGACCGTGGATCGCGTCTATCCAACGGATAATGGCTGCGATCCCGCCCGCGTGTCGGCGCTCACAATGATCGCTTCGGCGGTGGTTGAAGCGACACGCGCCGACTTCGTCGTTGGCGTACAGATCATGAGCAATGCTATTGACGCATCGATCGCTGTTGCAAAAATCGTAGGCGCCGATTTCGTTCGCGCCACGGCTTTCATCGGCGCGACGGCGACCCAGTGGGGTCTGTTACAAGGCGACCCGCAACGCACGATCGCCTATCGAAAATCAATTGCAGCCGAAGATATTGCGATTGTGGCAGACATTCGAACACAGCATTTTAGCTGGACGGGCGGTACGCCAACTGTTGCTCGAATAGCGCGATGGGCCAAGGAAGCGGGGGCAGATGCGGTTTGCCTAGGTGACCCGGATGAAGCCGTTGTTGCCGCTCTGGCTGGGGAGGTGCGAATTGCCTGCCCCAATTTACCGATAATGCTTTCGGGCCATACCGATCACGCAAATGCCGCTAGGCTGTTGGCTCATGCAGACGGCGCTCTCGTTGGCACATGCTTGCAGGGACAAGAGTGGGCGGGAGCTATCGAGGAGGAACGCGTCAGAGCCTATCTCACAACGGCGAGAGGCAATGGCCATGGGTAGTGTAACCGGTGCCGATGGCATGCTGGACCAGATCGACAAACTGCAAACCGATTTGCCCATCCTCGTCGATGCGACATTGGCCGCGCTTTTATCGAATTCCCGGAGTCTCCTTCGCACTCGCTTTGAAAAGGTCACCGTTACGGGGTGCGGCGACTCGCTGCAGGCTGCTTTTGCGGCAGCACCGGCGTTTGCCCGACTTGCAATGCAGCCCTTGGACGTTATGGGACCCCGCCGTCTGATCGCCGATCTTCATGCCAAATCAGGGCTACGACGGCAACTGGTAATCGGGATTTCGGCTTCGGGCGGCACACCTGCGGTTTGTCAGGCACTCGAAAAGGCAAATGCCGCTGGAGCACTCACGCTGGCGATTGTCGGGCGAGAAAATTCGAAGATGGCGGCTTTGGCAAGCGAAACGCTGTTGATACCGCTTCCAGACGCTGTGGTTGGTCCGGGGATAAGAACATATCAGGCGAGTCTTGTTGGACTCTTCCTTTTGGCTGTCTGTCTCGGATTTTTTGCGGGCCGGTCGTCGTCACGTGATGTGGATGAATGGCCGAGTACGATGCGGGATGTCGCAAAGGCGCTGGGCGAAACCATTGAGGCAACGAAACCGGTCATGGCTGGGATCGCACAGGAAACCGCTGATTTCCCCGCAATGTTCTTTCTCGCTGCAGGACAGCATCTCGCGACAGCACGTTACGCTGCTGCCAAACGGGTAGAAGCGTCGGGCCTCTATGCCACAGGACAGGATCTTGAAGAGGCATGGCATATCGAGCGCTTCGCAAGGCCAAGGGACTTGCCGGTCGCCGTCATTGCACCACCGGGCGCGACCCTCGAAGAAGCGGAAGCAGCCTGTTGCCATGCGCGCGGTATCGGGCGGCGCGTCTTCGTGCTGACCTGCAGCGCCGAAACCGCAATCCGCCAGCATGCCACGGTCGCATTGGATTTGTCGCCGCCGCCATTCGAATTTCTTGCACCATTTGTTTGCCATCCCGTGTTCACGCAGATGGCTGCACACGAAGCTCTGCTGCTGGGATGCTTGCCATTCCGGGCAGATAGTCCTGAGATCGCTGCGGATCTGGCTGCTTATATGAAGTCGGCCGCTTATTCCTGACTTGTGAGAAAGGGCAAATCGAAGAAGTTTTGTTCGCGAATATGACCAGAAGAGACACCCAAATGGTCCCTTTCCGCCCCTGAACTGGTCGAGCGGTCAAACGGCGTTTCGAATCAATTCAGCATCGCCACGTCGGCTGAAAGAGTTGGTTGACGACGTTAGAAGCCTGCACTATAAAGTAGTTGTCGCGTTGCTATTCAATCATAGTTCGCAATTGGCTGCGCCTTCTCAGGTAGGCGTATAAGCAGTGCCTTGACGCATACTCCAAGTACTTGAACGGAAAGTTTGGAAGATGTCGACCGCTTTGATCCGTGATTTATCACATGGGCTTATGTCCGACTTCTCCGATACGGAATTTCCATCACAGGTCTATGGCTTTCGTGCTGGCGAGCCCGATTTGTTGTTGCGTGGGCCGGGTACGCTGTTTGGATTTGTCTGGACTGGCGAGAAGGAAATAGTGTCCGATGGCAGGACGTATCGCGTCGGGGCCATGCAGCATTTTTCCATTCCGGTGGAGAGCCAGCTCTCACTGACGGGGTCCGGCACCGGCTATGGGGTTCTGCGGATCGGATATATCGGACTTGCCTCTGTCGGTGGGCCGGTTGAAGAGCGCGGCCGTCTCAAATATATTGACGGATGCTCTGATACCTTACTCATATCGCCGCCCCTACGCGGCGATCCCTGCTTTAACTTTCTGCACTTCCCGACCGGGATAGATCAGACCAAGCACACGCACCCTTCCATTCGCGCGGGGCTGATCCATAAAGGAAGTGGCGTGTGCCACACCGCCGAGGGCACTGAGACACTCAGTCCAGGGAAAATGTTTATTCTGTATCCGGATGCAATTCATGCCTTCTCCACCGATGGGACGCAGGGCATGAGCTTGACGGTGTTTCATCCCGATAGCGACTTCGGCCCGACGCATGATGAGCATCCGATGCTAAACCGGACGATCGTCAATGGAGTCTCGGCGCGACATCTGGACGGGATACGAACGACGGAAATCGTCTAAAGAGTGGGATGAATCTGAGCTTTGATACCGGTTATCGGAACGCTCTCAGATCAAACATCGAATCATGAAATTCAATTAGAATCAACGTGTTGTTGGTGGTCGTCTCGAATTTAATGCGGTTTATGGACTTGTAACTCGCTCCGGACCATTGCTCAGGCGGGCCTCAAATCCACCATACCAGTTTCTGAGCGGATTCCCGTCGGCAGGGGCGATGAAGAAACCGTCGATCGGCACGTGAGCAGAAGGGTCTTTGGTCGTCGCCAGGGCGAAGCTTTATGGCAACTGACGACGGATCTTCGTGATTCAGGTTCATGGACATCGATGGCAGACAGTTTTTTTCGGCTTCGGCCGCACCCTCCGTCAGCGTATTTTTTTGGCCATGTCGAATGCAATGAAGGTAGCGATCGTACCAATTGATGCAATCGGGCACCTGACTCCGATGTTGGCTGTCTGCCACGCACTCGCCAACCATCCGGAAGTCTCCGTTGTTCGCGGCTTTGGATCAAGCCGGGTCGCTAAGCTTTTCCTGCAGCAGTCGGCTGAATTCGAGATCACTCTCCGCGACCATGGGGAAGGCAAAAATGATCTCGCGTGGAAAAGTTTCGTAAACCCTCTTTCTGATGCTGAATTGACGATGCAGAGATTGACGCAGTTTGCCCCAGACATCGTTCTATACGACCCGTTTGCTGTGCTCGGCGCATTAGGTGCCCATATGTGCGGCGTCCCGTCTGCGGCGCTTGTCACCATGGCCGGCTACGGAACGCTTGGCGATGATTTTGTACGCAAATATTCATGGGAACGGCACGATCTTCTTGCCGCGAATGCTGACTATTTCGAGAGGTTTCGTTTCAATTTTCGGGAGCGTGGTTTCCTCCCCGTGCTGTTTCCCTCCCCGGATCTGTCGATGATTGCGGCAATCGAGCGCATGTCCGTGCCAATAGACCCGTCCAGTCAGCCCATGCTTCACCAGCTATTTCGCAGTGTGAAGGGCCGAGAGGCTTGTATTGGCCCGTGTCTCGGACAGGAACACTTGGCGCATGAGGTGATCAAGACCTTGTGCCGCGATGACGAAGAAGCAAGGAACGATCCATTCCCCTTTACAAAGCTGGAGCAGGCACGCGCCGCCGGCAAGAAGATCATCGTCTTTTCGCTCGGCACGGTCATAACCGACTTCCGCTATGACACGCCGGTCGGAGGGCAGCCGACAGGGGAAGCTTTTCTGCGCAAAAGCCTCGACGTGGTCGCGGAAGCCGTCCAGAAAGAACAGGGGCTTCTGGTTGCTGCAGTCGGCCCCAAGTTTCCCCTTTCCGGCCTGGCGCTATCCTCCAACGCAATCATCAAGCGAGTCCTGCCGCTTCGGAGACTTCTGCAGGGAAATGCAGACGCGTTCATTACGCATCATGGCGCGAGCTCGCAGGCGGAGAGTATTCTTGCCGGCGTGCCGATGATTTCGCTGCCCGGCGTTGGCGATCAGATTTTCAACGCAAAAGTCGCGGCGCGCCACGGTGCTGCGGTCGTCTTTTGGGACGTCGAGAATCCATTGCAGCAGTGCGATGTCGCAACGATGCGCTGCGCGCTTCGCGCCGTTTTGGATAGCGATGGTCCGAAAATGGCATGCTTAAAGCTTGCCGACGAGATGCGGATGATCGATGGGCCGCGAGCCGCAGCTGGGCTGGTGACTGCGCTTGCTCAGTCCCATCGCAGTCAAGGTTAGCTCCAGTGGCACTCAAGGAGGTCGTCATGCGCACAATCAGTATGGATTCGCTGCGAGAACTGCGAGGGTCGGATGCGACATTGCCGCTGGTCCTTTACGGTGCGGGAGATCTCGGCAAGATTACGCTCCACGCTCTTCAGCAGAAAGGCCTGAGTGTTAACGCATTTTGCGATTCGAACCGGCTGAAACAGGGTACTTCACACCATGGGGTGCCTGTGATCGCACCGGAAGCGCTGGCTGATTTCGATCGAAGATCGATCATCCTTGTTTGCAACAACTACATTTCCGTGGTCGCTTGCTCGCTTCGCGAGATCGGATTTGAAGAAATTTATAGCTGTTCGGATCTGTTTTCGGACGCGGATTTTTCTTGTGCCGACTTCAATGTTCACAAACTCGAGATATACCGAAAAATATCCTGGCACAAACGCGAGTATGACAAGCTCTATGGTGCACGTGATCGCTTGACGCTGAAGTACATCGATATCGTGATCACCGAAGCCTGCAGCATGAAATGCGTCGATTGCTCTAATCTCATGCAATACTATAAAACTCCCAAGCACTCCGATCTCGATATGCTCTTCGAGTGTTTGGACCGTATAATGTCGGCTGCGGATCGGGTCGATGAAATTCGCGTATTGGGGGGAGAGCCTCTTGTAAATCGGAACTTCGGGAGCGTTATCGACAAAGTCAGCGAATATAAGAATTTCAGCCACATCGTCGTCTATACAAACGGAACGATTGTTCCGCGAGCGCCCGCTCTTGAAGCCCTGGCTGATCGTCGGGTTACCGTCAATATTACCGATTATGGCAAGCATTCCCGCAAGCTTGCCGATCTGATCGACGCCCTGAAGAACCAGTCCATCGCCTATCTGGTGAAGACGCCCGCCTGGACCGACTCAGGCCGGATCAAACACGTTGATCGGTCACACGAGGCGCTCGAATTCCAGTTCTCAAACTGCTGCGTGAACGATGTGCTGACGCTATTGAATGGACGCCTTTACCGTTGTCCATTTTCGGCAAATGCCACAAATCTCGGCGCGATACCGCAAGATTCAGCCGATTTCGTCGATGTGGAAAATGTGAAAGACATTGTGCGGTTGAGGAATGAAATCAAGCAGCTATACGTGCGAGATACACCGCTCCTGGCCTGTCGTTATTGCAATGGGCGGGACTACACGACTCCGAAGATCGAAGCTGCTATCCAGATCGACGCTGCGCTGGAATTGCCGACAAGTCCCACCATTTGATGGATTGACCGCCGAGACTGAACCCGGTTTGCGATAGGATGCATGTGTTGCATCGCAATGGCGTTGCTGCTCACAAACGCTACATCATCCTAGAACGGAGATCGGCCCGATTGGATCAATCTGCAGCCGTGGATTCCAAGTTGGATGGTTTCACGGCGCAGCGTACCGTTCGACCTGTCGCCCTCCGATCCTCCAGGGTGCAAGTCACTTCGACAAGTCCAGCCATAGTCAAGGCGTCGGTCACCTCCGCGTGTGTAAACGTGCGGCTGATCAGGGTTTCTCGGATGCGCCAGCCTACTGGCCCCGGCCCAAGAACACCCGATATCTGAAGACGCGCGACATTGTGCTGAGGGTCCCACGAACCACGGCGGACATACATGACATCCTTGTCATCAACCATCGTCACCGAATTCGCCCACTGACTGAAATGATCGGCCTCGAGCAGGTCAAAAACGAAAAGCGCTCCATCGACGATGGATTGGCTTACGTTGTAAAAGCAGCTTTGGAGGGCTTCGAGGGTCGGCAAATGATTGAGTGCGCCATCGATACAGACACAGGCGTCTGCCTTGTGCGATAACTGGAAGCGTTCCGCGTCCCCCTCAAATAGCTCCGCTCGGCCCTCTTTGAGTTCGCTTCTGAGTTTGTCGGCAGCGATAGCCAGCATATCGGTCGATCGGTCTACGCCAATAACGCGCCAGCCGACCGAACATAGGCTCCGTGCGGTTTCACCAGTTCCGCAACACAGATCGAGAACGCGCCGACCAGGCTCCAGTTGCGCTAGCAGATAGCTGGCCAGTTCGGGGGCAAAGCTCCGGATCCAATGATTGAAATGTGATTCATAGAGCGCCGCGAATCCGTTGCCGTACACGTTCCTTGCCTGTCATCTGGCATCGCTGAAGTGCGTTGATCGAGAAAACAAGCCGTCGCCCGATCAACGCAATCGTAATAACTAAACGAAGAGTTTTATTGCATAAGCTGCCCAGCAGCGATGCGAATATTGTCCGATGTCACATTCAGGCGGTTTGTCAAAGCGGCGCTGAATCCCAGATGGTCCAACACTTTGGCGACATCTGCGTGAGAGACACCCGTATTCTTGGCGATTTCGCCGACGATCTCCTGGGACTTTGCGTGTACCAGATCTTTAGATGCTGAAGTCATGATTTGCTCCTTTTATGTTGGGTGAGAATGACAAGCGGCTGGGGCATACCCAGCGGCGGCAGAATGCTGATGCAATGCTTTCTCGCAGAGTGTCCGTCCGATATTCGGAGCACCCTGTAGGTATATAATCGGGCACAACGGATTATGTCTCCCGCGGCTTTTTGGCCAACACTTTAATGTGGACCAATTCTCCGCCGGAAATTGAACCGGTGTGAGGTCATCTGTATTTTAAATGTGGCAAGCCGGTTTGTAACTCGGCCTATCGAAGTACCTGACCGGCAGCAATTCGTAGATTTACCTCGCCCAGCTCCAGCTTACCACCGGTGGCAACCCGGTTGCTAAGAGCACTGTTGAGACCCAAGTGGTCGAGGACTTTCTTGACCGAGGTCTCTTCGACCCCGATTCGCTTTGCGATTGACTCTACGAGCTTACGTTCTGCGGTGGCGATATTAGACTCATCCATGTGAACCTCCTACGCTCGGTGACGTGTAACGAAAAGATTTAAGCATGCCGTCGCGAGAATTACAATTGGTTGTATTGCCGATAATAAATAAACCTATGCGGTTCGATGCTTCCATGGCTGTTCCAAGGCGTCTCCTTGCGCGGGTTGTCGAATTCGCCATCAGAAAATGCCACTCGCATCGGCTTCTGACCGATATCGCTGAAATTTCGAGTTTGCAGCAAATTGCTCTTCGATGACTTCGACATCGATCAACGCTTTCACAGATGCGGTGACTTCCAAATGGATGGCGCGGAGGCAAGCGGTCCTGTCGAGGGTTCCGTCGAAAAATTCCACGCCGACCACCAGCTTCTGTATTGACTGCTGGGTGACCTGGAATTCACGCACCGGAAACCTCCGGAACAAGACGTTCAGATGGGTCGGCGAATAGAAACTACCATCGGCAAAGCGAAATGGGCGAACCTGGCGGCCGATCAACGAATTGATGCGGCGCCCGGACCTGCCACAACGGCAAGGCTCATCGATGATTTCAACCCGGTCGCCGGTTTTATACCGCAACAACGGCATTGCGCGGTTCATGATACTTGAAACGACCAGTTCACCGTGCCCTGTGGACGCCAAGCGCCCATTGTCGTCCATCACCTCGGCGATGATCGTTGCTTCCTGTACGTGCAGACCGCGGTGCAGACTGCAATCCGAAGCGATTTCCCCGATCTCAGTCATGCCATAGGCGTTGATGACGGGGACACCCGTGGTCTCGTCGACGATGATCCGCAAGGTGTCATCGAGATTCGAGCCACCACTGATAATGAGCACCAAATAATCTGCCAAGATGCGGGCGCGCTTGCCAAGCTGCGCAATGACTGCCGAGAGAGTGCTTGGCCCAAGACTAAGAATGGCTGGATTGTGGCGAATAACCAGATCGAGGAGACGGTCCGCCGCTTTGGCATCCCCTTCATCGATAACGACGCGTAATGTCATACCTGAATAGCCGGAAGGGTCGAGCCATACCCGATCACGAAGATAGCGGTTGTCGAGCACCATCAGGCAGCAGATGGGGCGCTCCAGCACCGATGGAGTAAGTAAGCCCGCCCGAAACGCCACCTTGCAGGCGGAGAAATATTGAAATCCCGCAAAAAAATCCGGCGCATAGAATAGCGTCACTGGGGGGCCACTCGTTCCCGATGTCTCGCGCGACCAGAGCTTGGCGCGGTCAAAACGAGGGCTGAGGAATTGATCCGGATTCGTGCGCAGATGCGATTTGTCGATGAAGGGCAGGCAATCCTGAAACTTGTCCAGCGTCCAATCGATCGCAGAATAGGCCGGGATTCCTTCCACCGCCGCGCGAATATCATCGCGTCGGCTTTTCCAGAGCGTACAGACGTCGCCGAGTCCTTCATCTGCCCGACATGCTTCATCGAATGTAGCCCGCGCGTCGAAAATCACCTGCGACGCCTCGATATGCTCCAACAGGTCGAAGTTAAACTCGGGATGAGCCTCGAGAAATTTGGCAATCAGCAGTCGAGAAACCATGTCGGCGCCACCACGGGTGGGGAGATGGAGACAACTTAGAAGAGCGGTGCGAGCGGTGTCAACGCCATAACCCTGTTGGCCAGCGTCAATCGCTGATTTGTCGGCCGGCTGGTCGTTCGGCAAGGTGCCGCGCAAGGCGGGAATTAATCTTGCAGAACGCCAGTCCTGAGGGGCCATCATGCGCTGGAATGCGTTTTGGGGAGCGCCGTAGTTCATAGACGATACGCTCAACACTGGCGTGGCAGATCCATCTGAGCAATGGCCGTGAGCGCTTTTCGATCATTGCTCGTGCAGCCACCGTTTCCAGGTGAAGGCAACACATGCTATAGGTTGTAATGACGCCGGCCCCATTCACTGTGGGGTTCAATTACTCCGCTGGTCGATAGGATTAGACGAAATGCTGGACGGGACTTTTTGCGAAACGGCGGAAGGAACACTCGATGTTGCAGGCGCGTTTCTGGAAGCCGAGCCGGTCGCAAATAATGTCATACTCACACTCATCAGCGAAAGACGCGAAGATCACCGGCCAATGCGTGCCTGGGTGATGCGCCAGGGCACGGACGTGTGTGGTGTGGCGTTTCAATCGCCACTCGATTTCGACATCAATCTCATTGCTATGTCCGACAGCACGACGAGGGCAATGGCACAATACATCTCGTCGTTCGGGGTGAGCCTGGCGGCGGTTCGCGGCCCGTCGGCAACGACCGCTAAATTTGCAAGCGAATGGGTCGCGCTGACAGGCGTCGGCGCGCGGCCTGTCGAAGCGTTGCGCATTATGGAGGCGACTGATCGTCCTAAAAGAAAGCCTGTCTCGGGTGAATTACGGCAGGCGGCAGCGCACGACCGACACGTGATCTTGGAAATGATGGCCGGCTTTTTCAAAGAAATCCAGGAAATACCACACGATTACAACAGTATAATAGACCAGAGACTCGCCTCCGGGCGCTACTGGCTCTGGTACAATGACGCAGGGCCTGTCTCGGTCGCCGGGATATCTCAGCCAGTCTGCGATGTCATCCGTGTTCAAGTCGCCTATACACCGCCGCAATATCGAGGTCACGGGTTCGCATCGGCATGCATTGGCATGCTGACGGATAGACATGTGAAGGCAGGACAAAGGTGCATTCTCTACACTGACACCGACAATCCGATATCAAATCATGTTTTTTCCAAACTCGGATATCGGCCGGTCGGCGACGGACTGCGATACAAATTCATCTACTAATCGGGCTGAGGACGATTGGTGACAAAATTCGTGCGCTCGAAACAGATCGCGGAGTTGACGGCATGGAAATCTCTCGGCGTCACGTCGGCTACACATCAAACACGCCGCGAGCGGTAGAAGCATTTCGCTTGCAAAAGGCAGGGGCTATAAATGTGGAAGTTTGGACGCTCGGGGCAACGCTTGTTGCCGTAGAAGTGCCGGACAAGCACGGAAACATGTGCAATGTTTGCCTTCGGTTGCCGGACTTGGCCGCTTACGAAAATCCTGCCACGAATGCCTTAATAGGGTCGGTCATTGGTCGATTCGCCCGTTGTATTGCCTTCGGGAAGTTTGTCCTTTGCGGGCAGGAATATGCTGTCGAATGCAATATTGGCGAGCATCATTTTCACGGTGGCAAGATCGGATTTGACCGATTTGTCTGGGACGCTGACATAGAAAACAACGCAGACACAATCCGATTGCGTCTAAGGCTGACGCGCCCCGATGGCGATCAGGGCTATCCCGGATCGATAGAGGCTGAAACGACTTATGAAATCGACCAAGCAGGTCGACTGGTAATCGCCCATTCGGCGACTGTAAGCGCCCCAACGATCGTGAGCCTCACCTGTCACGCGTTCTGGAATCTGGCTGGCGGGGGGCACATTAATGAACACGCCTTGCAGGTGAACGCCGATCGGCTGATTGCCTGTGGGCCAGATTTCATTCCGCTCCCTGGTCCTCCTGTTTGCGTGACGAGGCAGGGGCTCGATTTCAGATCGGCGCGCAAATTGGGAGAGAACGTTCTCGACAACTGTTTCGTCCTGGAGAATTCCGCCTGGGCCGTCGAGCTTTCTGATCTGGCGAGTGGGCGAAAACTGTTGATGCAGACAGATCAACCAGGATTGGCCGTCTACACCGGCGACCATCTTCCAAATCGTCGCAATGGCGTGTGCCTGCAATCGACAGCCTTGCCTGATGCTCCAAATAGAGCCGATTTTCCTTCGGCACGCATCGATCCCGGCCAGATCTATCGTCATAGGACGGTCTATACCTTTTCGTCGGCTTGATATCCCGCACGAAGCAATCGATATGTCGTTTGGCGGTAAATCGTGAAGCGACGAAGGGTGATGTCAGGTTAACTGAACCGGAATGTGGCTGCCCTCCCCGTCACGCTCATCGTCTTCGATAATGTCCCGATCTCCCTTCACGCATCACTTTTTCAGAATGCGCTGTTCCATTCAGAAAAACCTGGTACTCGGTACATGAGATTTCGCCTACTGTATTGTTATATCTAAAGAAAATAGATCTTATCCGTCCAGTCGATCATGGCGCTACTACCCCGCGCGCGAAAAGATGGCAGCGTCAGCTACATGGCACGCGTGCGAGTTATGCGGGATGGCCTGACTTATCACGAGACGGAGACTTTTAACAGACGGCCACCCGAGTTGCCGGCAATGATCCGCTGAAGATGACGACGCAAATGAATGTCGCATCAACCGATACGCCGCGATTGATGTTCGGTTTTTCCGGACTGTCGGAGCGGGAAGCCGACAGAGGAACGAAGCTTTTGGCCGAGGCTTTCAAGATGTGAGGATCCGCAAAAGCCCCGATCGGAACGACGGTTATACGACCCATTTTTACGATGTCGCAAAATTGGGGCTTTTGCGATTTCCGAAATCTTCCCAGAATGGGGAGAGCGCGAAGCTCTCAGCCCATTTCCGAGGCGAAGTCGCGATATCGGCGGAGCGGGCGGCCAAGGAGTGCCGTCAGGCGCTCGACGTCGCCGGCCTCTGGCAGCATGCCGTCGGTCAGGAAACGCTCGCCCATCAGGCGCATGTCGTAGGCCATCCAGGCGGGCACGAACTGCTTGAGGTTCTGCTCAAAGCCCTCGGTATCGTCGCCGCCGTAGCTGATCGGGCGGGCGAGCACGTCTGACCAGATGGCGGCGATGTCCGTTCCGGTGAGCGTCTCTGGGCCGACGAGGTTGATCCGGTCGAGCGCCAGCGGTCCTGCGGCTTGTTCGCGGCGCAGCAGTTCAAGGGCGGCGATTTCAGCGATGTCACGGGTGTCGATCATGGCGAGGCCCTTGGCGCCGATCGGCATTGTGTAGGCGCCGTAGCCGGTGATGACATCTTTGACCATCAGATCGTTCTGCATGAAATAGGCTGGTCGCAAGATCGTCGCCTTGAAACCCATCTGCTCGATCATTCGCTCGACACCGAACTTGCCCGCGAAATGCGGCACGTTCACATAAACGTCGGCGTGGATCACCGACAGATAGACGATGCGTTCGACGCCCGCCGATCGGGCGACGTTGAGCGCGATCAAAGCCTGGGTGAATTCGTCCGGTACCACTGCGTTGAGGAGGAACAGGGTAGACACGCCGGACATGGCGTTGCGCAATGAGTCGATGTCGAGGAAGTCGCCCTGCACGACGCTGACGCCCGCCGGGAAAACCGCTTTCGATGGGTCGCGGACAAGAGCACGTACATCGGCGCCGCGCTCGACGAGGTGTTCGACGACTTGGCGGCCGATATTGCCTGTAGCGCCGGTAACAAGAATGGTCATGGGATTTATCTCCGGGTTGGTATTGCTTGACACCCCGAATATGTGTGGTTCATTGATGACCCGATAGACCGGCAATTTGGACACACTGTCTCACAGGTGGAACAGCAATGGATCTCGTCGCGCTTGCCGATTTTAATCTCGTTGCCCGCCATGGCGGCTTCGGCAAAGCGGCAAGGGCCACCGGCCGGCCGAAGGCGACCCTCTCGCGGCGTGTCGCCGAGCTGGAAAGCGGTCTCGATCTGCGGCTGTTTGAACGGGGTGTGCGTAACCTGAAGCTCACCGAAGAAGGACGGGCGCTTTTCGAGCGGACGGGGGCGTTGCTCGCAGAACTGGACGAGACGGCTTCGGCGATTGCCTCGGGCGGTCAGAGACCCAAAGGGAGATTGCGGATCAGCGCACCTTTACATTTTTCGCAGACCGCAATGGGAAGGATCGCCGCGGGCTTTGCCCTTAAGTATCCGGAGGTGAGGCTTGAGGTGACGAGTGAGGACCGGCCTGTGGACATGATCGAGGAAGGCTACGATCTGGTCATCCGGGTCAATCCAGATCCGGATGAAAGCCTGGTCGGACGAGCATTTCTCCGCGACCGGCTGGTTGTGGTGGCGAGCCCCGCTCTACCCCGCCCGAACCGAGACCACCCTGCTCCCGCCGTTGCACGCGGCCCAGGCGAACCGCAAACATGGCAGGTGAAGACACCCGGTGGCCGCTCGACGATTAGAATCGAGCCGGTGCTCACTTTGTCTACGCTCATCACGATCCGGGACGCGGTGCGAGCCGGCGTCGGTGCAGCACGTCTTCCCATTTCGTTGGTGAGCCACGACCTGGCTGACGGCACACTGGTACATTGGGGGGATATCGACGGTCCCGAGATCGCTCTATGGACTCTCTACCCGTCTCGGCGCCTGCTCAGCGCACGAGTATCGGCGTTCTTGGACTTTCTAAAACAGGTCTTTCCAAATGGGACGCCGGACGAACTGGCGGCCTATATCGGCAGGTGACGACAAAACACGCTTTTGAGAGCCGGCAAAGGCGAGCGCGGAGGACCTGCGGCTGCCGGTTTAGTCCCGATGCGCTACGCCGATTCTGCGTTCCTTGTCAGTGCGCGTGAGCGCCGCCCGGACGGGAGACCTTCTTCAATCCAGCTCCCGCGGCGGCGGTGTCCGCCAGGGCGGCATCACCGAGCGAGATGACCCCCGTCAGGCGTTTGTCGCGGTTGACGACGGGAAGACGGCGGACCTGAACCTTGCCCATGTTGCGCGCCACGTCGTCGACATCATCGTCTTCGAAACAGTACTTTACGTCACGCGTCATCACCTCCCGGATCTTGGCATCGCCTCCAAGCCCGTCGGCAAGCCCGCGGATGACCAGATCCCGGTCCGTGACCGTTCCAACGAGCTTGTCGTTGTCACCGACGGGCAAAAAGCCGATCTGCCTGTCGGCCATGCACCTGGCGATTTCGGCGACGGTCTGGTGGGGACTGGCGATCTCGACATCGCGCGACATGATCTCTGACACTTTCATGGTCTTTCCTCGTTCGTTTAGTGGACGTCGAATGTTCCGGTGAGACTGGTCTCCGAGAGGATGTGGTGGCGCGCCTCGTTCCACATCGCCTCCACCCCAGCGGGATCCGGCACCTTGAGGTTTGGGACGTCGAGTGCGGCAAGACGGAACCGGTAATGGTGCAGGCCGTGGCCTTTCGGCGGCTGCGGGCCGTCGTAACGGGCGTTGCCGAAGTCGTTCTCGGAGAAACGCGGACCGCCGCCGGGCGCCGTATCCGCGCTCTGGCCCAGCCGGTTCCAGTCCTTGGGAATATTGAAGACACCGCAATGGCGGAAGATCCCGTTCGGTGCGTCCGGGTCCTCCACGATCAGCGCGAAGCTTTTAACCTCCTCGGGCGCACCGCCCCATTTCAAGGGCGGCATCAGGTTTCCCCCAAGGCGGGTATACTTGTCCGGCAAGCGTTCGCCTTCGGCGAAAGCGGGGCTGGTGAGGGTCATGGTCATTGGTCGATCCTCCCGAGCGTGTGACGAGCCGCCCCCACCACATGCCAGGCGAGATGCCGGTCAGGTCCCTGATCGGCCATCAGATCGTCCAGCCATATATGGGTGGTTTGCAACGTCTTGTCGAAAACGGCTATACCCGAAGCACTCATGGTTTCACCTCCATGATGATGGTTCGAATCCCCCAAACCACTCAGGACGACAGATGTTCCGGAGGCTGTCGTTAAATTGCCCGGCGCGGGTCGTTGACCTCATCAGGCATCCGATGTGCCCTCTTCCTCGACGAATATTCCCCATGCGGCAATGAAGAGGGCGGCAACCAGCGGTCCGATGACGAAACCGTTGATGCCCACAAGCGAAATGCCGCCGACGGTGGAAATCAGGACCACATAGTCGGGAAGCTTGGTCTCCCTGCCGACCAGGGGCGGCCTCAAAAGATTGTCCACAAGGCCGATGACCAGGGCGCCGACAGCAACCAGCACGATGGCCCTCAGCCAAAAGCCGGCGAGCGCCAGGTAGATGGCCGCGGGCATCCAGATCAAAGCGGCGCCGACTGCCGGCAGCAGCGACAGGAAACTCATCAGAACGCCCCACAGCAGGGCCGGCTCCACGCCGAGGAACCAGAACGCAACGCCGCCGATCGAGCCCTGGATGATGGCAATGATGATATTGCCCCGCACCGTCGCATGAATGACCGCGGTGAATTTGGAGGCGAAGCGAAGGGTATGCGCGTCGCTGAGGGGGAGCGCTTTTCTGACGGCGCGGGCAAGCAGCTGGCCGTCCCGGAACACGAAGAACAGCAGATAGAGCATCACGCCGAAAGTGACGAAGAACTGCAAGGTGTTCTGGCCAAAGCTCAAGGCGCGTCCCGCAAAGAAACCTCCGCCCTGCATCAGCGCCGGGGAGATACGATCCTGCAATGCACCGAAGCCATCCAGCTCGATCCGTTCGAGCCAACTGCGGACGAACAAGGGGAGCGTCTCCTGGAGCTCCTGGAAAAACCTTCGCACATCGATCTCGCCGTTGTCGATACGTTGGTAGAGGAGGTTCCCCTGTTGGACGAGCGAGCTGAGGACGACCAGCCCGGGAATGATGACGACGCAAAGGCAGATCAGCACGGAGAGCGCTGCAGCGGCATTTTTCCGCCCGCCCAGCAGCGCTTCCATACGCAGGTGAAGAGGAAAGAAGATGATGGCGAGGACGACGGCCCATAATATCGCCGAGTAGAACGGCAGGACGACGGCGACGAACGCAATGGTCACAAGGACCAGAAGCACATAAAAACTGATGCGCTGAAGGGGCATGCGACCTTTCCGCTTCGAGACTGCGCCGATGGTAGCACAGATGCAGCCGCAGCGCTCGGCTCCCGGTTCTTACCCTCCTGTCGAATTTGCGTCCACGGTTTCACGACCGCCGCATAAGCGGCAGCCGTCGTCTGAAGCCGTGCAATAGCCGCTACTTGTTCAAGTCCTTGGCCATCTGCAGATGATGTTCGAGCGCAGGCGTGGTCTTTGCAGCCCATGCCTTCAGGTCGGCATTCTCGCCTTCCTTGCCATATCGCTTGAACAGGTCGACGGCATCTTTGTGGGCGTCTTCCTGGTCCGAATGATATTGCTTGGTGAACTTTGCGCCTTGGAGGCCCTTGAGCTTGTTGAGTGATCTCCCTTGCGCCCTGGTCATCGCGGTTGGCAGTTTGGCTTTCACCTTGCCGCCGTCGACGAGCTGTTTCAGTTCCGTCGTCGTCTTCTGGTGGTCCTGAATCATCTGCTGCGCGAACGTCTTCGTGGGCGCATCGGCCCGTTCGGCGGCCAGCTTGCTGGACTCGATCTCGAACATGTCGCTCGTAGCAGCTTCCGTCACGAAATCCTGGGTCTTCGGAGCAACGCCCACGAGCGAATTGACGCCTGATTTTTCTGCCGCCGACTGAGCGAACGCCGATGTCGTTACCATTGCCATGGCAGCCATGAGTGCGATCTTCTTCATGAAACTCTCCTTTCCATCAACAAATTCCGATTTCGCATCAACGCGAACAACGCATTCCTCCTGTTGTTCCAACACCTGCGGAAAATCTCGTTTCGATCCCGGAAAGGCTGAATGCCATGGCACAAAACGGCCTCTTGAGTGTTTGAATGCTCAATGGAGGCTGAAATGAGCACTGAAAAGCAGACGACCGGCCTGAACGACAGGCCCAAGGACGCACCGATCGGCCAGACCGCCGAAGGTTTGCCCGATGACAGCGGGCGCCCTGTCGAAGTGGACGACGAAACGATCGAAAGAACGCGCCGCAAGCTCTCGGACAATCCTCGCGAAAAACTTCTGAAGGACGTGCGGGAACAGGAAGACGCTTCGCGGCTGGGGTCCGAATGAGCTCATCCTCCGCCGTCCAAATAGGCCGACCCAGGCTTATCGCCGTTACCCGATGGAACATGCGCGGCGGGACAGGCGATATACGGTGGGCCTCGTTAATAGCAGCGGCCCTCGGAGTGGTGATCTCCATATTTCTCGGACTTTGGTGGGTGACGGCCGCAGTGCCCCGCTTTGACCCTCACGATCCGGCGTTGCGGAGCGGGAATGCGGCGCACGGGCGGCTGGTATTTGCTGCAGGCAACTGCGCCGCCTGCCACGCGACGCCGGGCCAGTCGGACCCGCTGGAACTGGGCGGCGGTCTGGCGCTCGCCTCTCCCTTCGGAACCTTCAGGGTTCCCAATATTTCCTCTGATGCCACCGACGGTATAGGCTCGTGGTCGGTCGCCGATTTGGCGAACGCGCTGATCGCCGGCGTCTCCCCGGCAGGCCAGCATTATTATCCGGCCTTCCCTTATTCCAGCTATACCGGCATGCGCCTCGAGGATGTCGAGGATCTCTATGCCTATCTCAAAACCCTGCCCGCGGTTTCAGGCCGCCCGCCACCGCACGACCTGCCTCCCCTTTTCCGTTTCCGTCGCGGCCTGGGTCTGTGGAAGCTGTTGTTTTTCGAGGACGGTCGGAGCGAGGCGCGGCTGAACGGCGATCCGGTCCACGACCGCGGCGCCTATTTGGTAGAAACCCTCGGCCACTGCGCCGAATGCCATTCCGCCCGCAATGCGCTCGGGGCGATTAAGCCCGAGACGCGGTTCGCCGGAGGTGTCGATCCGGAGGGCACCGGTTTCGTTCCGGCGGCCACCAAAGCGGGCTCCACCTCAACCAAACGCGATGTCTTCGGCCGAGCGTTCGATATCCTGCCGACGATGCCTTTTGGGGCGCCCTCTCCCGGCCAGCATGAAATCAAGCTCTGCGGCGAACGGTCCGAACCGGTCGATGACCCGCTGGGCTTCCTGGGCGCTCAAGCCATAGGTTTTTACGAGATCCTGCCGCGTATATTTCGCTCTGGCAGCCTTTCCGTGCCGGTTCGGATTTGTCGCCGCCTCCGGCAGGCGATCAGATGGCTCTTCGAAGATCGACGGGACAGGATTGGCTGCGGACGACACTGCAGGATGTGAGGCGGGAACGGGTTCTTTCGGTGGCTGCTGCATGACTTTCTTCTCTTTCGAAAGTCAACAAGACAGAGCTGAGATAGTTCCAGACCAATATTCGCCGGGCTCGATCGCAGAGCGGCGTACCCATCGGCATGCGCAATGCCGATGGCGGCCGTAGCTTGTCTGTACGTGATGCTGGAAGGCGGTCGAAAAGGCCGCTGTGCCTCGACTTACTTCACGCAGCCGGCGGATGCATTGTTTTGATTTGGCCTGGAATTGTCCTTGGCTGCCTGTGCAGGGTCGCACTTGTTCGGCGGCTGGCGTGTGTCGCTCTTGGTGCTGCCCGTTTGAGTCTGGTCGAGAGGTCCGCCCGTGCCGGCGGTCGGTCCGCCAGTGTCTCCCGTATTGCCCGGTCCGTCGATGGCTCCCGTGGCGCCACCTGCGGCATTGCCGGGGCTCGGTGTCGTTTGAGCGGTCGCGCTGCCGGCCGTGAAAAGAGTGACGATGATGGCTGTGGCTATGAGCTTGGTCATGTGAGGTCTCTCGGTTGCTGCTCGAACCGAACCAAGACCGTGGCTTCCGGTTCCAGCAAACAAGAGCCACATTTCCGGAAGCAGGACGGTTTTAGTCGACAACAAAGCCGAGGCCGGATCGCGAAAAATCGTTGACGCGATCCGGTCACGGCCGATTATTCGATCCTGATACCTTATTCGTTGATCTCAGGCTCGACGACCTTTGCAAGGTTCCGCAGCGACTCCTGCCAACCGAGATAACAAGCCTCGGGCGGGATGACGTCCGGCACCCCTGCCTGGGTAATATTGACCTCGGTCCCGACCGAAACCTTCTTCAGCGTCACCGTGACTTCCATCTCGCCGGGCAGGTTGGGATCGTCGAATTTGTCGACGTAGCGGAGGCGCTCGCCGGGAACGAGTTCCAGATATTCGCCGCCGAAGGCATGGCTGTTGCCCGTCGTAAAGTTCCTGAAGGACATTTTGAACTTTCCGCCGACCGTCGGTTCAAAGTGATGGACGGTGCACAAAAAGCCGTTGGGCGGAAGCCATTTGGCGAGTGCGTCAGCCTCGATGAACGCCCGATAGACCTTCTCCGGGCTGGTGGCCAGAACGCGATGCAGGGTTATGGTATTCGGCATGGTCGTGATCCTTTATGAATTGCCGTGGACGACTCTAAGGACGAACGGAATTTTGCCAATCCGACATCGGATCGATTTTTTTGGCGCAGGAATTATCCGGGTGTTCCGGCTGCAGGGTTGGGCCAAGCTCGCCTGCCAGGGCAGGTTATCGCCGCCACGGCGGGCTGTCACCTGAATGCTTCGAAGATCAATCCTCGCAGCCAGCGGTGAGCAGGGTCCGCGTCCATGCGCGGATGCCAGGTCTGCGCGATCGAAAAACCGGGCGTCGCCACCGGCAGGTCGAACATCTGGGTCTGGTCTGTACCCCCCGCCTGGCAGTACGAGCGCGGCACCAACCCGACAAGATCGGATGCCGCCGCAACGGCAAGCACTGCCGGATAGCTCGGCACCACGAGGCTGATCTTTCGCGAGAGGCCCAGTTCGGCCAGCGCTTCATCGACCGGCCCGGTAAAATGTCCTCGTCTGGAGGAGATCACATGTCCGCACGCTGCATATCGCTCGGCGGTTATCGGCGTGGTTTTGAAAAGAGGGTGCCCTAGCCTCGCCACGCCGACAAAGACGTCCTCGAACAGGGTTTGGCCGCGCAGCTCCGCGCCATCACCGGAAATAACGCCGATATCCAGGTCAATCGCGGCATCTCTCAGAGGCTGGATTTCCTTGTTCGGCTTCGGCACGAAGCGCAGCCGTATGCCCGGCGCGGCATCCGCGACCGCAACACTGAGGCGAGCGGCGTTCAGGAGCACGAATGCTTCGTTGGCACGGATCGTGAAGTCGCGTTGGAATTCCCGGATGTCGATGTCCTGCTGGGGACTCAACACGGTCTGGACCGCCATCGTCAGCGACCGCACCTGCTCGGCAATCGCTTCGGCATGCGGCGTCGCGACCATTGCCCGCCCCGCTGGGACAAGAATGGGATCACGCAATGCCGTCCTCAACCTCGACAGTGTCCGGCTCATCGCCGATGTGCTCAGCCCCAGCCTGCGTGCTGCACCCGACACGCTCCGCTCGCGAAGCAATGCATCCAAGGCTAGCAGCAGGTTGAAGTCGAGATCAGGCACGGCGTCGAACGTAGCAGATATGGCGTTTGACGCAAGAGTGAGTTGCATGCGTTGCGTCTGGTGCAAATGTGAGCCTGCGGATATCGATGAGGAAAGCTCAACGAACAGGTGTTTCCCCATGTCCGTAACCTCACCCGCAAACCTTGCCCACGACGGCTTGACGTCACCACGAAGATACTTGGCGGTCGCAGTGCTTTTGACGACGCTCGTGCTCGTCGTGCTGGACGGAGCGATCGCCAATGTCGCGCTGCCGTCGATCGCGGCCTCGCTCGGGGCCGATGCCAGCGACACCGTCTGGGTCGTATCAAGTTATCAACTTGCCGTGCTTGTCGCACTTCTGCCCTGTGGGGCATTGGGCGAAATCCATGGCCCTCGGCGTGTGTTCCTGATCGGCGTCGCTCTCTTCACGGTGGCTTCCGCAGCATGCGCTCTTGCCGGAAATCTTCCCGTTCTCGTGGCTTCCCGATTTGCGCAAGGGCTGGGTGCAGGCGCGATCATGGCCCTGGGCATGATGAACCTGCGCTTTGCCGTGCCGCACCGGCTGTTCGGAACCATTATCGGCCTCAATGCGATGATCATCGCGATTTCTTCCGCCGCAGGGCCAGGTGTTGCCGGAGCAATCCTTTCCGTCGCCGATTGGCCCTGGTTATTTGCCGTCAATGTGCCGCTGGGCCTCATCGTCCTTTTGTGTGGCGGCTTTCTGGGTCACCTGCCAGGGGTGAAGCGGCACCTGAATGCTGCCGTATTGATCGCCAACACGCTGATGTTCATATTGTTCTTCTCCGGTGCGGACCGGATAGCCAGCGAGCCGGTCAGCGGCTCGATCCTGATCGTCGGTTCCATCCTGTGCCTATGGGCGCTGCTGCGCCTTGAACGCAAGAACGAGACGCCGATTGTTCCGACCGACCTTTTGGCCAGGCCAGCCTTCCGGCTTGCGATCATCGCATCGGTGTCGTGTTTTACCGGCCAGATGCTCAGCTATGTCGCCCTGCCGTTCTACCTTCAGCACACCCTGCATATGACACCGGTGCTGGCGGGCCTTTATATGATACCTTGGCCCGCCGCGACGATCGTCGCCGCGCCGATTTCAGGGTGGCTGGCCAATCGCGTCAAGACGGCGTGGCTCTGCGCTTCCGGCGGCGGGTTGTTGGCCGCAGGTCTCCTCATCGCCGGTCTCTCTCCTCCCGATCCAAGAGGAATTGCCTTTTTGGCCGGCACCGTCCTCGCGGGAATCGGTTTCGGTCTGTTCCAGACGCCGAATAACCGAACCCTGCTTCTGTCAGCACCGAAAACGCGCAGCGGTGCCGCGGGCGCCATGCAAGGCACGGCACGACTACTCGGCCAAACCTTTGGCGGTATCTCCATGTCGATCATTTTCCAGACCATGCCTCTATCGAGCGCACCGAATATCGCGCTCGTTCTGGCCGGCATCTGCGCGATTGTCTCCGGCCTGGTCAGCCTGAGCCGCGTCCGCTTCGAGGTGGTTGAATAAGGCACCGAGTGCTTACAAAAGGAGAATGCAGCGTTGAACGGTGAGCGACCGCAATGGGTCGCAGGTGGAAGATCGCCCGCCTTCGAAATGTGCCAGGAACAGGCTTAGTCGGGCAGTCCCGCAGGGGGCGGCCCCGACCGGTCAAACAGCCAGATCAGAGCCTTGAAAAAGCAATAGAATCCGGCGACTATATTAGCTGGCTAATATCTGGCGGCACTTGTCCGGCTTTCCCATCCGACTGATTTTACGAGAATGCCATGCCCTTCATCATTGCGATCGTTACCCTTGCCGGACATATAGCGCTTCTTCTCTGGGGGACGCGGATGGTGCAGACGGGCATCCAGCGTGCTTTCGGGCCGAGCCTCCGGTCGTTTCTCGGTCGCGCACTGAACAATCGGATGAAAGCCTTTTTGTCCGGAATGGGCGTCACGGCAATTCTCCAGAGCAGCACGGCGACCGGACTGATGGCATCGGGGTTCGCGGCCGAGGGGCTGGTTGCTCTTGTCCCCGCGCTTGCGGTCATGCTGGGCGCCAATGTCGGCAGTACGCTCATCGTCCAGGTTCTGTCCTTTGACGTCGCCGCCGCATCGCCGGCTCTGATATTGCTGGGCGTCCTGATGTTCCGCCGCACGCAAAATCCGCAGGTCCATGATCTTGGCCGCGTATTTATCGGCCTCGGCTTCATGCTGCTTGCCCTGCATCAACTGCTCGAAGTACTGACGCAATATGCCGGCACACCGGCCTTCTCTGCGGTTCTTTCAGCCATATCGACCACCCCCCTCCTCAGCCTTCTGCTTGCCGCCGCACTGACCTGGGCAGCCCATTCGAGCGTTGCGGTGGTCCTGCTCGTCATGTCGCTTTCGGCCCAAGGGCTGATCGATCCCTATCAGGCTTTCGCGCTGACCCTCGGCGCCAATCTCGGGACGGCGATCAATCCGGTCGTCGAGGGACAGTCCGGCAACGATCTTTCGGCCAAGCGGCTTCCGATCGGCAACCTGATCACCCGGATCATGGGCGTTCTGGCGGCGCTTGCACTCCTCTCCCCGATTACCTCCCTGTTGGTACAGATCGAGAGCGATGGCGCTCGGTTGGTCGCCAATTTCCACACCGCCTTCAATCTCGTGGTCGCGGTCGTCTTCATGCCGCTCCTCACGCCCTTTGCAAATGCGCTCGTCCGGCTGATGCCGCAGCGGATAGACGAGAGCGATCCCGGCCAGCCGCGATATCTCGATCCATCCGCCAAGGAAACGCCGGTCGTGGCGCTGCAGGCGGCGGCGCGGGAAGTCCTGCGGCTGGTCGACGTGCTGGAGGAGATGCTGGCGGGAACGAAGTCCGCGCTGACGAGCACCGATCGCCGCGCCCTGTCGCAGTTGCGAGAAAAGGACAATGTCCTCGACCGCCTGAACACGGCAGTCAAACGGTATCTCACGTCCATCGATCCCGAAGAGTTCAGCGACAGCGACCGGAGACGGCTTGACGAAATTCTGCTGTTCTCGACCGGCCTGGAGCACGCAGGCGACGTCCTCGACCAGAACGTGCTTCCCCATCTTGCCAAAAGGTTGCGCCGAGGCATGACCTTTTCAAAAGAGGGGCAGCTTGAGCTCAACAGTCTGCTGGACCGTCTCTCCACCAATCTGCGCACCGCCGCCGCCCTGTTCATGTCTCAGGACGAGCGCGTCGCGCGCATGCTCGCCGACGAAAAGATCGTCTTCCGACGGGCGGAACGCGATGGGACCAACGCTCATTTCAAGCGGCTGCGCAATGGCGATGTCGATACGGCGGAGAGCACCTCCCTGCACCTGGACCTGTTGCGGGATTTCAAGCAGATCAATTCGCATCTCGTTGCAGCCACGGCCTATCCGGTCTTGGAACGGCAAGGCGAACTGCTGCAGAGCAGGACCATCCACCAGAGCGCCGCCGACCCGGTTCAGAATTAGCCGCGATTGCGCTTCTTGCGGCCCTGCGGCTTAAATTCCACGAGCAGCGACTTCAATTCGATCTCGCGAACGCGTCGTGCCGCTTCGTCGGGGCTGACCCATTCGAGAACGCGTTGCCCCTGTTCCTTGAAGCCACTTCGGACCTCCGTGACTTCGATCTGGAACACGTCCACAATACACGGAGCCACATTGCCGTCGTCGAGTTCTTTCAGATAGGTATAGTGGCCGACCGGCTTCTTTTTCGCCGCCCCGCTCACGCCTGCTTCTTCCCAGGCTTCGGTCGCCGCCGCTTCGAACGGCTTTTTCCCCTTCATCGGCCATCCTTTGGGGATAACCCAGCGTCCAGCCTCTCGCGACGTGATCACCAGGACTTCGATGCCAGACCCGTCCTTCCGATACCGAAAGCACAAGGCGCCATATTGTTGGCGAAACGCCCCGGCGAACAGCCTGTCGGGAACGACCGCAAGCTGCTTGAGCAGCGTCTGTGACTTGTCCGGCCGAGGCTTCGTGGTCTTCTTTGCAGATTTCATGTCGGTCAAACTGTCGATTTTGCTTGTTGCTTCAATTGCCTGAGCGTGTTTATGACACATTTATGACAGTCAGCCGGGAAGGTCGCATGGCATGATGAGTATTTTTCGTAAGCTGATGCCACGAGAAGACAAATTCTTCGAAATGTTTTCAAAGCATTCGAAGACCGTCGTCGCAGCGGCCCACGCGCTTGATCAACTCCTCAAAGGCAATGAGGTCGAGAAAAACTGCGAGCTGATCGTCACATTGGAGAATGAGGCCGACGATATCACTCGGGACGTTCTTCTTGCCGTCCGGCGGAGCTTCATCACCCCCTTCGATCGCGGCGACATCAAGGATCTGATCCAGTCTATGGATGACGCGATCGACATGATGCACAAGACGGTCAAGACGATCCGGTTGTTCGAGCAGGCCGGCTTCGACCCGCTCATGCAGCAGATGGGTGGCGAAATCGTCAAGGCGGCGAACCTCATTTCGGAAGCGATCCCCCTTCTTAACAAGGTCGGCTCCAACGCCCACCGTCTTGCAGCCATCGCCGAGGAGGTTACCCGCGTTGAAGGCCGGTCGGACGACCTTCATGACCAGGGTTTGAAGGACCTGTACCGACGTCACGGGGCGAGCGGTAACGCGATGGCCTACATGATCGGTAGCGAGATCTACGGCGAACTGGAAAAGGTCGTCGACCGTTTCGAGGATGTCGCCAACGAGATCAGCGGCATTGTCATCGAGAACGTTTGATGGATACCTCTCTCGCCTTGCCACTTCTCTTCGGCCTGATCGCCGTCGCTCTGTTCTTCGATTTTCTCAATGGCCTTCATGACGCGGCCAATTCGATCGCGACGATCGTCTCGACCCGCGTCCTGCGACCGCAATATGCGGTTGCCTGGGCGGCCTTCTTCAATTTCATCGCTTTCCTTTTCTTCGGCCTGCATGTGGCGGAAACGCTCGGCACAGGCATTATCGATCCTGCGATCGTTTCGCCGCAGGTGATCTTTGCCGCCCTCATGGGAGCGATCATCTGGAATATTGTCACCTGGATCTTCGGAATTCCGTCCAGTTCGTCGCATGCGCTTGTCGGCGGTCTGGTGGGAGCCGGCCTGGCAAAAGTTGGTTTCAGCTCGATTGTCTGGAGCGGTCTCGGGAAGACGGTCGGAGCGATTTTCCTATCGCCGGCCATCGGCTTCCTGCTTGCCTTGCTGCTTGTGCTCCTGATTTCCTGGCTTTTCGTCCGGCAAACGCCGTTCGCGGTGGATCGGACATTTCGCACGATGCAGTTCATCTCCGCTTCGCTTTACTCCCTCGGCCACGGCGGCAATGACGCACAGAAAACGATGGGCATCATCGCAGTGCTTCTGTTCAGCCAGGGATATCTCGGTTCCACGTTCTACGTGCCCTTCTGGGTGGTGATCTCCTGCCAGTCGGCAATGGCTCTCGGCACGCTCTTCGGGGGGTGGCGGATCGTCCACACCATGGGCTCGAAGATCACCAGGCTCAACCCGATGCAAGGTTTCTGCGCCGAGACTGGCGGAGCGCTGACACTGTTCGGAGCGACCTGGCTCGGCATTCCCGTCTCGACGACACATACGATCACCGGAGCGATCGTCGGCGTCGGCGCCGCAAGGCGGGTTTCGGCGGTACGCTGGGGTCTCGCCGGCAACATCGTGATCGCCTGGATCGTGACGATGCCGGCAACTGCCGCGATATCGGCGGCGTTCTACAGCCTCGCGAACCTGCTGCAATAATCGCACCTGGCCCGCGTTATTCGCGGGCATCCGGGATCGTTGCCCGAAGAGCCTCCGAAAGCTGCCGCAGACTGTAGGGTTTTGGCAAAATCTCCACGCCTTCCGCGGTCGCAGCGCTCTTGAGCACGTCCGCATAACCCGATGTGAGCAGGATCGGCAGTTTTGGATGCCTTTGCTTGACCTCCTTGGCGAGATCGACACCATTGATGCCGCCAGGCATCATGATGTCGGAAAACATCAAGTCCGGCTCGGCATCGGACGCGAGCACGCTCAACGCGGCGGCGGCCCCATCGACGCGGGTCACGGAATAGCCAAGTTGGTCGAGCATGTCGTTGACCAGCATAGCGACGCTGTCGTCGTCTTCCACGACCAAGATTTTTCCGGCGACGCTCCTGTCGGCGTCCCCCTGGGCTCGGGACGAATGGTTGCCGGTCGCCCCCAATGACGCTTCGATCGACCGGGGAAGCCAGAGGTCTACAGCTGTTCCGACGCCCGGTTCGCTGTTGATCTCGACCGATCCGCCGGAGGCCTCGACGAAACCATAAACTTGCGCAAGACCCAATCCCGATCCCTTGCCGATGTCCTTCGTGGTGAAAAACGGTTCGAACACCCGCTTGAGAACCTCGGGCTGCATTCCCATCCCGCTATCGGCAACGGTGATCTTCACCACGTCGCCCCTTTGCCCCGACGCATCGACGACGGAGTTGGACGCGCTGATGATGATCGTCCCGCCATCTGGCATCGCATCGCGCGCATTGACGCAAAGGTTCAGGAGGACGAGCTCGAGTTCGGCCGGATCGGCCTGTACCGGCCACACTCCCATATCGACGTCGACATCGATGCTGATGTCTCCGCTAAGGGTCCTGTCGAGAAGTTCGCGCATCTCGGAAACCTGGTGGCGAAGATCGATCGGCTGCGGTTTCAATGGCTGCCGCCGGGCAAAGGTCAGCAATTGCCTGGTGAGCGACGCTCCGCGATTGACCGCCTGTAGCATGCCGCTTTTGATGCGCTCCCGCCGCGCCGGATCGTCGCGTTTGTCGAGGACATCCAATCCACCGGAGATCACCATCAGGAGGTTGTTGAAATCATGCGCGACCCCGCCGGTGAGCTGGCCGATCACTTCCATCTTCTGGGCCTGGCGCAGCGTTTCCTGCGTTTTTCTCAGCTCGTCGTCGCGTCTTCTCTGCTCGGTGACGTCACGGGCGCTGGAATAGAGCTTGTCATCGACGACGACAGCCACCCAGGAGAGCCAGCGATGGTCACCCTCGCGGGTCCGGCATCGGTTTTCGAAGTGAAGCACGGGCATGCCGCTTTGCGCCGCCTGAAACGCAGTTTCGCTGGCGACGACGTCGTCCGGATGAAGGAGCGCCCGCAACGGCGTGCCCAGGAGCTCCTCCTCTTTCAAACCAAGGGTCTTCTCCCAGGCGGGATTGGTCTTTTCGAATAGGCCGGTCTGAAAATCGATCACCGACAGCAGGTCCGGGCTATATTTCCACGTCCGTCCCCGCTCTCGCGAATGTTCCAGGACGCGGCGCTCCAGATCCCCATTCAGCTCTTCCAGGCGCGCAGCATTTTCCTTCAGAAGCGCCTCGCGCCGATCGCGCGACAGCCTGATGGACGCAGAAATTCGCCCGACCAGTTCCCGAGCTGAAAAGGGCTTCACAAGATAGTCATCGGCACCGGCACGAATCCCCTCCAGCCTCGCCTCTTCGCCGGCTCGGGCGGAAAGCAGGATGAGGGGCAGATCCCGGAGATTGTCGTCGGCCCGTATCCTCGACAGCAGGCCAAACCCGTCGAGCCCCGGCATCATCACGTCGGAAACGATGAGGTCGGGTCGCCTGAGGCGCGCTGCGTTAAGCGCCGCCTCGCCATCAGCCACCGTCTCGACCGTAAAGCCGGATGTCGACAGCAGCCGCTCCACATAGGCACGCATATCGGCATTGTCGTCCGCCAGAAGGACATGCCCCGTCGGAGCGAGCGTTTCGGCCATCTCCCTGCTCGCAGCTGGCAATATCGAAGCGGCCCCCGTGGCATCGCCCGCCGCAAGCCATGACATCGCTTCGTCGACGAAAGCCTGGCGTCTACCGGTATTGCTCTCGACCGGCTGGGACATTCGCATCTGCTCCGAAGGGATGTGCGCCTTTCCGAACGGTATCGAGATCGAGAAGGACGTGCCTTCGCCAAGCCGGCTTTCGGCTCGGATTTCCCCACCCTGAAGATGCACCAGTTCCTGCACCAGCGCGAGCCCGATGCCGGAGCCCTCGAATGATCTTCCTTTGGCGCCCTCGATGCGGTGAAAACGCTCGAACAGGCGCGGCAACTCCTCGGCCGCAATCCCCGTACCGGTGTCGCGTATTTCGATTTCGACCCGTTCCCCGTCGTCCGACAACCTCACGCTGATGCGTATCTCGCCCTCGAACGTGAATTTGAACGCGTTGGAAAGCAGGTTCAGGACGATCTTCTCCCACAGATCCCGGTCGAGATAGACCGGCTGGGGCAAGTCCGCGACTTCGATAACCAATCTCAGCCCGGCTTGTTCGATCGCGGATCGGAAATTCGATGCCAGTTCTGCGGTCAGGCTGCCGATATCGATCGGTTCGAAGGAGGCCTGCACACGCTGCGCCTCGATCCTCGAAAAGTCCAAGAGCGTATTGACCAGTTTCAACAGCCGTTGACCATTGCGCTGGGCAACAACAATTCGCTGCCTGTCATCGACAGAAAGCCCGTCCGGCTGCTGAAGCACGTCGGCGAGCGGCCCCAGCATCAGCGTCAACGGTGTACGGAACTCATGGCTGACGTTCGAAAAGAACATGGTCTTGCTGCGATCGATTTCCGCCAGCGCTTCGGCCCGCCGCCGCTCGTCGGTACGTGCCCGCACTGCGCTGACCGCGGCGGAAATAGCGGTCGCAAGCAGTTCGTAGAAGCCCATATAGCTATCGTCGAAAGGCAGGCGTGGCGAGGCGCCGGCCACCACGAAGACCGGAGGCAGATCCAGGCCGGGGACGGCGATGGGAAGAAGGAGCGCCCGATCGGGAGGCTCATCATAAGACCCCGCACCCTCGAAGAATTCGGAAAGACCGTTGACCCCCAGAGGGCCGCCTGTCGTCAGTGCCCTTTCCATCGGCCATGGGGCATTCGAGTGCGCGTCGATTGTGGCCATCGATGCGATACGTCGAGACGGCAGACCATACTGCGCTGCAAGCCCATAACTGCTCCCATCCGAAGACAAATGGTAGAGAAGAACAAGCGGCAGATCGAATTCGAACTGTGCAAGGACTTCAACGACGCGTCGCGACAGGTCGTCCATGTCTTCCGCCAAAGCCAGACTGGCGTTCAAATCCCGGAGTGCGCGGGTTCGCCGTTCCGACAGCATGGTCGCCGTCGTCTCCGTCACCGGATGGAACAAGCCGCCGATCTCGCCGGTCTCGTCCCGGATCGGCGAAAGCGAGAAGGTAAAGAACGTTTCCTCAAGATAGCCGTTGCGGGTCAGAAACATCCGCTGGTTTTCGAGGAATGACGTATCTCCCTGGCGCGCCTGACGAAATGGCTCGCCGATCGCCGGCCAGGCGCTTGACCAGGTGACGCTGTAATCCTCCCCGAGCGCGCGGGGATGAGCCGAGCCGCACACGGTGCGATACCCGTCGTTGTAGATCTGGGTGTTTTCGGCGCCCCAGATCACGTTGATCGGAAAATTCGAGGCGAGACAAAGACTGACGGTTGTCCTGAGGCTTTGAGGCCATCGACCGATCGGCCCCAGCGGTGTGTCGCTCCAGTCCTTTGTTCGGACGAGCTCGGCCATTTCGCCACCGCCCGCCAGGAAGTCGCCGGTGAGTATCTGCTGTGTCGACAACCAGTTAGCCCCATTCTGGCACCGGCTCGGGAACCTGACGCTCGATACAATGAGCCCCGCAGCTCAGCCGTTGTAATATCCAACTGTGTTCGTGAGGCCCGCTTGGATGCCGCGGATCCGGGGCACTATTATTGACGAGTTTGGCCGCCGAAAGACCCGGCCGGTTTATTCAACGAATCACTGAAATAATCTAGCATGAACTATCAAGGGTTGAAATTGCGCTTCACTAAACCTCCCTCCGCCGGGCGCAAGCTTTTCCTGCGGTCTTGAAAAAGTGCTAGGATTAATCGGCGAATTGGGAGACAAAGGGCACCGTCTTTATCGACCCGTGCCCACAGTTTTCTCAGGATGTCTTCCATGCTCGCGACCGTGATCCCCATGCCCGAAACCGTTCTTCTGCCGGTCGAGGGAGTGGCGGAGCGCTTTCCGGTGCGCCGGGTCTATTGCGTCGGCCGCAACTATGCCGACCACGCGATCGAGATGGGCGGCGACCCGACCCGCGAGCCGCCGTTCTTTTTCCAGAAGAATGCCGACAACATCTATAACGGCGAGACCTTCCCCTACCCGCCGCTCTCCTCCAGCGTCCACCACGAAGTGGAACTGGTCGTGGCGCTGTCCGGCGGCGGTGCCGATATTTCGGTCGGAGACGCGCTGTCCAACGTCTACGGGTATGCCGTCGGCATCGACTTCACCCGCCGCGACCTGCAGGATGTCGCCAAGAAGATGAGCCGTCCGTGGGAGGCCGCCAAGGCCTTCGAGAAATCGGCCCCCGTCTCCGCCCTCGTCCCGGCCGAAAAGATCGGTCATCCGCAAGCAGGCGCGGTCTGGCTCGACGTCAACGGCGCGCGAAAACAGTCCGGCGACCTCAATCAACTGATCTGGAAACTGCCGGAGATCATCGCCGAACTGTCGAAACTGTTCGTCCTCGCCCCCGGCGACGTGATCATGACCGGCACGCCGGCGGGCGTCGGCGCCGTGGTGCGTGGCGACAAGGTCACCTGCGGCATCGACGGCGTCGGAACGCTGTCGCTGACGGTCGCCTGACGAAACCGCGACCGGGAGGAAACCATGCCGATCTACGCACTCGGAGAATTCGAACCGAAAACGCCCGGCCCCGACCGTTTCTGGCTTGCCCCGGACGCGACCATCATCGGCAAGGTCGACCTCGGCGAGGATGTCGGCATCTGGTTCGGCTCGGTGCTGCGCGGCGACAACGAGCCGATCATCGTCGGCAAAGGCTCGAACATCCAGGAAGGCGTGATGATCCATACCGATCCGCGTTATCCGGTAACGATCGGCGAAAACTGCACGATCGGCCACCATGCAATCATCCATGGCTGCGTGATCGGCGACAATTCATTGGTTGGTATGGGTGCGACGATCCTGAACGGCGCGAAGATCGGCAGGAACTGCCTGGTCGGTGCCAATGCCCTGGTCACCGAGGGCAAGGAGTTTCCCGACAACTCCCTCATCGTCGGGTCGCCTGCGAAAGTCACTCGGACGCTCGACGACGAGGCGGTCGAGAAGCTGAAACAGTCGGCGGTCCGCTACGTCGCCAACTGGAAGCGGTTCGCCCGCGACCTTCGGCTTCTTTAGGCGGCGCAGGCGCCGCACAGCCCGCGGATCTCAATGGTCGTCTTGGCAGGCTTGAAGTTTTTGCTCTTTGCCCAGTCGCTTAAGCGATGATCGACCTCGTGGTCGTGAAATTCCGAGACATGGCCGCAGCTTTCGCAGATCGCAAATGCGACCGTGCCGTGCCCATGGCCATGCCCCTTGCCGCAGCATTCGCTTTCTGGGTGGGCGCAGGCGACGAAGGCGTTGAGGCTTTCGAGCCGATGCACCATGCCGAATTCCAAAAGCTTGTCGAGCGCCCGGTAGACCTGCAGCGGCGCACGAAACCCGTGGTCGCGCAGCCGGTCGAGGATCGTATAGGCGCTCATCGGCGCATCGGCGCGGTCTAGAACGTCGAAGACGAGCGACTGGTTCTTGGTCAGCGCCGGAGCGGATGTCGGTGTCGAAACTGGTGCGTTCATTATCGCACTCCTTGGTTGCCAGCCTTTTCGGCCGTGTTTTTACCCGCTGCGGGAAGCAGGCTTACAATGAAAAGTAAGAGCGCCGCGACCACAATGGAAGGGCCGGACGGCGTATCGTAGTGCAGTGAGCCGAACAGGCCGCCGACCACGGCGAGCGCGCCGATCAGCGAGGCGAGCACTGCCATCAGCTCCGGGCTTGCCGAGAACCGCCGCGCAGTTGCGGCCGGAATGATCAGAAGCGCGGTGATCAGCATGATGCCGACGATCTTCATCGCGATGGCGATGACGAGCGCCATCAGAAGCATGAAGAGCAGCCGCGTCTGCGCCGGCTTCATACCCTCAGCTTCTGCCACATCCTCACTGACCGTGGACGCGATCAGCGGCCGCCAGAGCCAGGCGAGCGCCGCCAGCACCAGTACCCCGCCGCCCCAGATCAGCGCGATATCGGTGCGCGTCACGGCCAGGATATCGCCGAACAGGAAGGCGATGAGGTCGATCCTGACCCAGGTCATGAACGCGACAAGCACGAGGCCGATCGCCAAAGCCGAATGGGAGAGAATGCCAAGCAGCGCATCCGCCGAGAGCGATTGCCGCCGCTGAAGCGCCAGAAGCAGCAGCGAGACGACGACCGCAACGCCGAAGACGGCGATCAGCAGGTTGATCTGGAAGAACAGCGACAGCGCCACCCCGAGCAGCGCCGAATGCGCCATCGTGTCGCCGAAATAGGCCATCCGCCGCCAGACCACAAAACAGCCGAGCGGACCGGCTGTCAGCGCAACGCCGATGCCGGCAATGAGGGCGCGGGTAAAGAAGTCGTCAAGCACGATCGTCTCCCTTCGCCTCGGCATGATCGCCATGGTGGTGGTGATGCGAATGGTCGTGATCATCCGCGCCGGCGTCGGCGTCCCCATGATGGTGTCCGTCATCGGGATGGCAGTGATCGGTGACCGAACCGTCGCCATGCATGACCCGGCCGTCCGGCAGATGGGTGTGATCGTGGTGATGGCTGTAGACCGCCAGCGAACGCGAATTGCCGAAGAGTTTCAGGTAATCGGCGCTCTGGCTCACCACTTCCGGTGTACCGCGGCAGCAGACATGGCCGTTGAGGCAGATGACGGTGTCGGTGCCGGCCATCACCATATGCAGGTCGTGCGAGATCATCAGGATACCGCAGCCGGTCGTCGTCCGGATCGAGCGGATCAGGTCGTAAAGCGCACTCTCGCCGGCAAAATCGACGCCCTGCACCGGCTCGTCGAGCACCATCAGATCCGGCTTGCGAGCGATCGCCCGGGCCAGCAGCGCCCGCTGGAACTCCCCGCCGGAGAGATGCCGGACCTCGGCGTCGATGAGATGGGAGATGCCGGTCGAGGCCAGCGCCGCCAGAAGATCGGTGTCATCAAGCGGGCCGGTCAGCCGCATCAGCCGACGCACGGAAAGCGGCATCGTCCAGTCGATCGCCAGTTTCTGCGGCACATACCCAACGCGCAGGCCGGGCAATCTCGAGACCGATCCTTCGTCCGGGCGCAGCACCCCGATCGCAAGCTTTGCTGTCGTCGACTTGCCGGCGCCATTCGGACCGATCAGCGTGACCACCTCGCCGCGCCGGATCGAGAAATCGACGCCCCGCACCAGCCAGCGGCCATCGCGGCGAATGCCGGCATTGGCAAGCGATACCAATTGGCTTTCGGTTCTTGGGGCGCGAGGCCGATTGGACATCAGCATGTTTTTCCGGATTCCCTGTTGTCAGTGGCTATGACACACGTTATAGCATAACGCAATTGATGTAATAACATTACTATGGAATACAAGGACGCAGCATGAAACTGGCTTCGATCTTCCTCCTCTCCGCCGCGGCATTTTTCGTGGGTGCAGGCCAAGGCTTGGCGACACCGGACGTGGTGGTTTCGATCAAGCCGATCCACTCGCTCGTCGCCTCGATTATGAAGGGTGTCGGCGAGCCGAAACTGATCGTCGATGGCGCCGCCTCGCCCCATACATTCTCGCTGAAACCCTCCA
Organism: Neorhizobium sp. BETTINA12A; assembly: GCF_023006485.1. Classification (NCBI taxonomy): domain Bacteria; kingdom Pseudomonadati; phylum Pseudomonadota; class Alphaproteobacteria; order Hyphomicrobiales; family Rhizobiaceae; genus Neorhizobium; species Neorhizobium sp. BETTINA12A. The sequence goes on along the minus strand of NZ_JALBGW010000014.1, from coordinate 34,927 downwards.
ATGCCGCGGCCATCGAAAGCGCCGACGTGATCTTCTGGATCGGCCCCGGTATCGAGGCCTTCCTTGAAAAGCCGCTGGATGCGCTGGCGGCCTCGGCAACGGTGATCGAGCTGGAGGATGCACCCGGATTGCAAAAACTGCCCTTGCGCGAGAGCGGCGCCTTCGAGGCACACGATCACGGACATGAGGCCGAGGACGCACATGAACATGGCGACCATGAGCACGGTGATGACGACCATGCCGCCGAAAACCATGCCGAACACGAGCACGACGGGCATGGCGGTTTCGACACGCATCTCTGGCTCGACCCGATGAATGCCAAGGCGATGGCTGCGGAAATCGAAAAGACGCTGGTCGGCGCCGACCCGGCGAATGCCGCCACTTATCAGGCGAATGGCGCTGCGCTGATGAAGGATCTCGACACGCTTGATAGCGAGCTCAAGGCCACGATCGCGCCGGTCAAGGACAAGCCCTTCATCGTCTTCCATGATGCTTATCAATATTTCGAGCATCGTTATGGGGTGAGCGTCGCGGGTTCGATCACCGTCAGCCCCGAGACCATGCCCGGCGCCGAACGCGTCGGCCAGATCCAGAAGAAGGTGAAGGAACTCGGCGCCACCTGCGTCTTCGCAGAACCCCAGTTCGAGCCGAAGCTGGTGGCAGTGGTGACGGAAGGCACGCCTGCCCGTTCAGGAACACTCGACCCGGAAGCAGCGACGCTGAAGCCCGGTCCCGGCCTTTATTTCGAGCTGATGCGTGGGCTCGCGAGCTCCATGAAGAATTGCCTGTCGCAGGGGACGTAAGGTCGGGCCACGAAAAGTGCGACCGCCGATACGCGTAGCGGCGAACGTGCGAGGCCTGCGGGAGGGAAGGCAAATACCCCCGCAGGCCGATCTTTCTCAGCGAGCCACGATGAAACTCGAGATCACGCCGCTCGCAATGCCGACCAGCAGGAAATCGTTGTCGACCTTGACCCAGTGATAACCGCGCGGCGGAGCCGACAGGCGGTAACGGCGATAGTCGCGGATTTCCGCCATGCGGCGACGCTCGGCAGTCGTCATGCGATGGCCCCTGGACCAGCGCGGCTTTACGACCACGACCTTCTTCTGAATCGTCACCGTGCGAGTCACGGTCTTGGTCCGCTCCGGAGGCGAATGACGATCCTGCGCCTGGGCCGCAAGTGGAGCGGCAAGCACGGTTGCGGAAAGAAGAATTGCAAAGAACTTTTTCATTGGGTGTTTCCTCGTGTTGACCACGCTCGGAAACTAGGACCCAAACGATGAACCGTAGCTGAATTGACGCATTACGTTTTCGTAATGAAATTAATGCGTTCCGCTGACTTCCTGATATTTAGAATTTACTGAACTAGCGCCTCATAAACGAAATAGTCGAAATCCGCAGCCTTCGCCCGTCCCGACGTGTCGAAGGCGAAGAGGCCAACAAATGCGCCGGTGAAGGAGCCGTGTTCGCCGCGGCCACCCTCGTCAGAGATGACGCCGGCATCGAGCACCGGACCAAGTTCCTGCCAATCGTTGGAGCCGCCGGCGCGCCAGAAGAATTGCAGGTCGTGGTCGCGGATCTCCATGGTGAGATGTACCGGGCCGTCGGGTACGGAAACGCCGCTCCCTGCCGGAAAGCTCATGCGCCCATGCGGGAAGTCGCCCGGGCAGGAGAAGATCGTCACCACACGGCCAAGCTTCTCGTGCAGGGTCACCACCAGCGAATGGAACTTGTGGCGATTGTAATAGTGCGTCAGGCCCGCGACCTGCTGATACGTCTCGGGTGAGAAGTCGACCACCGTCTCGGCGCGGAAGGAATGGTGTTCCTGCCGGCGGGCGACGAGCGATTGTTCGAACCAGGATCCGATGCTTTCGCGGCCGAAAAGACGCAAGTGACCGGGACGCTCGGTCAGGCTGAACAACCGTTCCGGATGAGGCGTACGCAGCCACTGGAATTCCAGCGGCAGGACCTTGTCGTCGAATGAGCACTCCATGCGGACAGGCTGTTCAATATGCGTGACGTTGCCCGGTGCCGGCACGTCGACATCGGGCACGACGCCGCCCTGGGCGAGATAGAGCCAGTCGTCCTCCCAGATGCATTTCTGGATCGCCGTTTCGCGGCCGAGCGTGCAGCGGCGTTGTGGGGCCAGCGGCCGGCCGCAGAGATGGGTATGGTACGCTTCGCCTTCCGGCGTTTCGACGTACTGGCCATGGCCGGCTCGCTGCAGAACGGCTTTCGGATGGTCTTTCGAGGTGATGAGATGCGTCTGCGGATGCATCTCATACGGCCCGTCGATCGAACGCGCGCGCGCCATGGTGACGGCATGGTCGTACCCTGTGCCACCCTCGGCAGTCGTCAGATAGTACCAGCCGTTGCGCTTGAACACATGCGGGCCCTCGACTAGGCCGAGCGGGCTGCCGGCGAATATGTTTTTGATCGGACCCTTGAGCGCCCTCGTCTCGAAATCCCACTCCTGCAGCAGGATGCCGTCAAAGGCCGGATGTTTCGGCGCGCCGCCGTAACTCTCGGTGCGGTGGTTCCATTGCATGTTGAGGAACCACTTGCGGCCGTCGTCGTCATGGAAGAGCGTCGGATCGAACCCGGAGGAGTTCACATAGACCGGATCGGACCATTCGCCCTCAATGGTTGGCGAGGTGACGATGTAGTTGTGGGCGTCCTTGAAATTGCCATCGAAGCGTTTGACGTCCGTATAGACCAGGAAAAACAGCCCGTCGGAATAGGAAAGGCAGGGCGCCCAGATGCCGCAGCTGTCGGGATTGCCGCGCATATCGAGTTGGCTTGCCCGCTCCAGCGGCCGGCGCTTGAGCGTCCAGTTCACCAGGTCGCGCGAATGATGGATCTGCACGCCCGGATACCATTCGAAGGTGGAGGTGGCGATATAGTAATCCTCGCCGACGCGGCAGATGGACGGATCAGGATTGAAGCCCGGCAGGATGGGGTTGTGGATCATGTTCTCCTCGCAAAATAGAAACTGTGTCCTTGCCCCTCGTCCGGCTGCCGCCACCTTCTCCCCGCTTGCGGGGAGAAGGACTTCGGAGCGCCGGCCGTGCCACATCTCCCTTCTCCCCATCAGAACGGGGAGAAGGTCACTGCAAGGGGATGAGGGGCAGCTCGAAGCCGCCCTTCCCTTACCGCGCCGGCCCTGCCCGCTCGGCCGATTTGGCCCAGAGGTTGATGTCGGCATCCTTTGCATAGGTGTCGATCTCGGCGAGTTCAGCCGCCGTGAACTCCAGATTGTCCAGCGACTTGACGCAGTCCTCGACCTGTTCCGGACGGCTGGCGCCGATCAGCGCCGTGGTCACGCGGCCGCCGCGCAGGACCCATGCGAGCGCCATCTGCGCCAGCGTCTGGCCCCGCTTTTCGGCGATTGCGTTGAGCGCCTTGAGGTTGGCGATGTTTCGGTCGTTCAGGAAGGCAGGCCGCAGCGACTTGCCCTGCGCAGCACGGCTGTCTTCCGGAATGCCGCCGAGATATTTCGAGGTCAGCATGCCTTGCGCCAGCGGCGAAAAGACGATCGAGCCGATGCCGAGGTCTTCCAGAGTATCGAGCAGCCCATCTTCCTCGACCCAGCGGTTGATCATCGAATAGCTCGGCTGGTGGATGAGAACAGGCGTGCCGAGTTCCTTCAGGATCGTGGTTGCTTCCTGGGTGCGCTTCGAATTGTAAGACGAGATACCGACATAAAGCGCCCTGCCCGAGCGGACGATGTGATCGAGCGCGCCGCATGTCTCTTCGAGGGGCGTATCCGGGTCGAAGCGATGCGAATAGAAGATGTCGACATAGTCGAGACCCATCCGCTTCAGGCTCTGGTCGCAGGAAGAGATCAGGTATTTGCGGCTGCCCCATTCGCCATAAGGACCCGGCCACATGTTGTAGCCGGCCTTCGACGAGATGATCAGTTCGTCGCGATACCCCTTGAAATCCTCGCGCAGGATTTGGCCGAAGGCGGTTTCGGCGCTGCCGGGCAGCGGGCCATAGTTGTTGGCGAGATCGAAATGGGTGATGCCAAGATCGAAGGCCTTGCGAGTGATCGCGACCTTGCGTTCATGCGGCGTGTCGTCGCCGAAATTGTGCCAGAGGCCGAGCGAGATCGCCGGGAGTTTTAGTCCCGAACGGCCGCAGCGGTTGTATTTCATGGTTTCGTAGCGGTTGGACGCTGGTTGCCAGGTCATGGTCGTTTCCTCCGAATGAAATGCGGCGCGCCCATGTCTCAAGCGGTGCGCGCCGCATTCATAGCCGATCAGCGCAGAAGCGCCAGCGCCTCGTCGATGCCGAGCGCCGCCGGCTGGGTGCAGGTGGTCGAAAGCTCGATGAACCGCCCTTCCTCGCCGGATTTCAGGATCGAGGTCATCACGTCGACGCCGTGGAGCGTGCGCTCCAGCGAGCAGCGCGCATCGCGGCCTTCGATCAGCGCCATCGCCATGTCCGCGAGACCAGCTGTGCGGTAGTTGGCTCGTGGTCCCTGCGGATGTTCCTGGTTGTTGATTCCGAACGGATGATCCCAAGGGTCCAGCGGCTGGATATCCTTGTTGCGTCCGCTCGCCTCGACAGTGCCGCCGAAAAAGTTCGGATCGGGCACGAAGATCGAGCCCTCGGTGCCGTAAAGCTCCATATTGGCGTGGCGGTGCGACCAGACATCCCAGCTTGCCGACAGCGTGATCGTCGCGCCGTTGACGAATTCGAGCAGCGCATGGATGTTGGTCGGCGTCTCGACCGGGATCACCTGGCCCTTCAGCGGTTCGCTAGTGACGAGGCGGGTCGGGTTCGCCATCGATGTCAGTGCCCCGACCCGCTTCACCGGACCGAGGAAGTTGATGAGGTTGGCGATGTAATAGGGTCCGAGATCGAGGATCGGCCCACCGCCTTCGAGGAAGAAGAAGCCGGGATTGGGATGCCACATCTCCATGCCCGGGCTCATCACGTGGCAGGTGCCCGACGTGATGCGCCCGACGCCGCCTTCGTCGATATATTTGCGGGCGAGTTGGTGCGCACCGCCGAGGAAAGTGTCCGGCGCGCAACCGACCGACAGACCCTTCTCCTTGGCGAGCGCCTGCAGCGCCTTGCCTTCCTCCAGCGTGATGACCAGCGGCTTTTCCGAGTAGACGTGCTTGCCGGCTTCGAGGATCGCCTTGGAGACGGCGAAATGCGCCGCCGGTATGGTCAGGTTGACGATCACGTCGAGCTCGTCATTGGCAAGCATCTGCTCGATCGACTGTGCCTTGACGCCGTATTCCTCGGCGCGCATTTCGGCCGCATGCTCGTTGAGATCCGCGCAGGCGAGAACCTTCAGGCCTTTGAAGAGCGGCGACAGTTTGAAGTAAGTGGTAGAAATATTGCCGCATCCCATGATGCCGACGCCAAGTTCCTTGGGCATGGAAAACTCCGGAATTCCTGTGATCAATAGGTCTTGAAGGAAGCGATCGACCGCGTCAGCAACCGATCGAGATCCTTCGGGTTATCGTGTTCGAGGACGTAATGTTTTGCGGACGTCTTTTTGAGCGCCGCCATCAGGTCCTTCCACGGAACGGTGCCGTGGCCGACATCGGCCCAGCCGTCCTCATCCGCGTTTTCGCCGGCCGGCGCGATGTCCTTGACATGGACGGCGGTAATGCGTTTGGCGTAGCTCTCGATCCAGGCGAACGGATCGGCGCCGCCGCGGATCACCCAGGCGATATCCGCTTCCCAGGCAAGGTCAGGACCACCGGCGAGGATCTGCTCCTGCGGGGTCGAGCCGTCCGGCAGCGTCTTGAACTCGAAGTCGTGGTTATGCCAGCCGAACGTATAACCGGCATCCCAATAGCGTTTGCCGACGTTCTGCAAGCGCTGACCGAAGGCGAACCAGCCGGCGGCATCGGTTGGGCGCTGGTCGGCGACGAGATGCGGGCAATAGATCGCCTCGACGCCGAGCGTCCTGGCAATCAGCAGCGCCTGTTCCGGCTCCTTTTCGAGAAGGTCAATACCGAAGTGACCGGTCGGCATGGTCAGGCCGTTGGCATCGAGATCACCCTTGAGCGTCTTCAGGCCTGCTTCGTCAAGCGTCGCATAGATGCCGCCATAACCTTCGACTTCCGTATAGCCGGCCTGCGCAACCTTCTTCAGGACATCCGAGAGCGGCGGAAAGTTGCGTGCGCAATAAAGCTGAAAACCGAGTTTCGTCATGGTGTTCCTCCCTTGATAGAGACCTCAGCCTGCCGCCTGGCAGGAATAGAGGTCGTAGATGCGGAATTGCGGGATCGCGTCCGTCGGGACGGCGGGCGTGAAGCGAATGCTGCGGCTCTCGCCGGCGGCGAGATCGAAAGCGTTATCGGAATAACGGCCGGGCGTGCCGCTCTCGATCAGCACGAAAAGGGCGAGGCTCTCGGCCTTGACGACGAGATCAAAACCTCCGTCTCCGGATGGAGACGCGGCAAGCTCAAGCCCTGCCGGTTCGAGTTCCAGGGCCTTGTAAGTGCCCGGCACATGATGCCCCTCGCCGGCCATGCCGTTCGACGCGGTAAAGCTCCAGGCGAGGATCCCGCCCTCGGGAATATCTGCGGTCGGTAACGTCAGCACGGTCACGGCCGCATCCGACGTACAGACGGATTCCACACGCCGAAGCGAACTGCGTTCGCCCTGGAGCGTCAGGAGCGAAAGGTTGAGCGTCGCCGTCACATCCTCCGCCGTGTCGTTGACGAGCGAGAAGCGGATTTCCCGGGCGTCATCGGACGGGATCGCCGCAACCGTAACCGGCTGGAAGAAGCGCTTCGCCATATAGTGCAGCACTTTCCAGCTGCCGCCATAGTCGAGGCTGGACCAGGAGGCGACCGGCCAGGTGTCGTTGAGCTGCCAGTAAAGCGCACCCATCGTATGCGGCTTCAGCGACCGCCAGAAATCCACGGCGGTCTTGATCGCCAATCCCTGTTGCACCTGACTGAGATAGACGAAATTGGCAAAATCCGTCGGAAAGCGGAAGTTGCGGAACATCGTGCCGGCGATGCGCTCGTTGCCACCGACATTCTTCTGGTGATGCTCCATGACTGGCGAAGCGATATTCATGTCCTTGGCCGCGGCATAGGTCTCGATGACCGGCAGCGACGTATAGGACTGGAAGCCGAATTCCGAGCAGAAGCGCGGGCGGACAGAGCGGTAATTGTCGAATGGCTTGTTCTCGTGCCAGACGGACCAGTAATGCATGTCGCCCGAACCGTCCGCGTGCCAGGCGTCGCCGTAATCGAGATAACCGGAAGCAGGGCTGGACGGCCACCAGATGGCATCGGGCGCGGCCTTGTCGAGCGCCTGTTCGATGACCCGGTTCAACCGGTCGTAGGAGACGAGGTAGCGGTCGCGGTTCTCGCGGGATTCCGGAAACCATGTCAGCGCGCCGACCAGTTCGTTATCGCCACACCAGAGCACGATGGAGGGATGCGAGATCAACCTGCGGGCCTGGTACTCGACTTCCGCCGCAACGTTTTCGAGGAAATCGGGCGTCGATGGATAGAGATTGCAGGCGAACTGAAAGTCCTGCCAAACCATTAGGCCGAAGCGGTCGCAGAGATCGTAGAACCAGTCCGCTTCATAAAAGCCGCCGCCCCAGACACGGATCATGTTCATGTGAGCATCGACCGCGGAGCGCAGCAGGTCCTCGGTCTTCTCCCGGCTCGATAAGGAAAACAGCGCGTCGGCCGGGATCCAGTTGGCGCCGCGGCAGAAGATCTCGCGGCCATTGACGCGGAAGGCGAAACGGCTGCCGGCCTCGTCCGGGTCGGTTAGCAGCTCAACGGTCCTGAGGCCGATCTGGCGGGTGATGGCTTCGGTGGGGGTGCCGACCGTCAATTCGTAGAGCGCCTGTTCTCCGCTGCCGAAGGGCCACCAGAGCTTCGGGTCGTCGATGTGAAAGAGGTGAGTGACCGTCGTTTCGCCGGCACGCACGCCGCAATCGAGCCGGACCCGTTCGTCTCCGAATGAAAAGAACACAGGCAGCACGCCCTGCCCTTCGGCATAAAGCGTGACCGTCACGATGAGATCGACCGCGCCCGCCTCATGTCTCTGGCTGGTGACGATGTTTTCGATACGGGCGGTTTCGAGCCTCTGCAGCGCGATTTCGCCGTAAAGCCCGAGCGGCGCCAGCGCGACATTCCAATCCCAGCCGAAATGGCATTGCGGTTTGCGCAGCATATTGCCGTTCGGGATCGGCGAATTGGTCGTGGAATAGGGAATGTAGAAGGGCTGCCGCGCCTGGCGCTCCGCCCCTTCGGCGATGCTGGAATGGAAAAGGATGCGGACCGTGTTCTCGCCAGCCTTCAGCGCCTTCGACACGTCCGGCCGGTAACGGCGAAAACAGTTGTCTGCCTGAAGCACCGGGACGTCGTTGACGAAGACGGTCGCGACCGTATCGAGGTAGGTGATGTCGAGATACCAGGAGCCCGCGGGATCATCGAGGGTGAAGCGCCGCTCGACCGTCCAATCTTCGTTGGCAACCCATTGCACCTCATTCTCGTTGCGGCCGAAATACGGATCGGGAATGATGCCGGCCGACTTCAGCGCAGTGTGAACGTCGCCCGGGATCGGCATCTGGGTGCGATGCGTTCCGTCGGCAGAGGCGAGCTGCCAGGAGCCGGAGAGGTCGATCGTGGTCATTGCACCGGTCCGCAAAATTCAGGGCGTGCCGATCCCCCCCCCCTCTGTCCTGCCGGACATCTCCCCCACGGGTGGGGAGATTGGCTGGGGGCCTGCTCACCAGTCCCGCTATAAGCGCCGGGGATGGCGAGACGTTGCAGCGAGTCGATCTCCCCCCTTGTGGGGGAGATGTCCGGCAGGACAGAGGGGGGTATTACCTGCCGCGACGACAATTGCCCCAAGGGCAATCGGCCCATATGCAACTGACTGCACGCAAACATCAGATCCGCTCTTCCGTTCCCGCGTCGAACAGCGAAGCCATGCTCATGTCGAAGGCGAGGCGCACCTTGGCGCCGACGGCGTAACGCCGTGCGCCGCCGATGCGAACAGACATCACGTGGCCGGCATGTTTCAGCCATAGTAGGTTGTCAGCGCCCATCGGCTCTTCGATATCGACCACCGCCTCATGGATTTCGCCGCCGTTGATATCGCCATCCACCTTGATATGCTCCGGACGGGCGCCCAGGATGACCTGGCGTCCGGGTTTCAGCGGTTCGGATGCATCATAGCCATCCAGGGAGAAACTGACGCCATTGGTCTTGAAGACGGTACGACCGCCCTCCTCCGCCAGTTCTCCTTTCAGAAAATTCATCGACGGGGAACCGATGAATCCGGCGACAAAGCGGTTCCTCGGCCGGTTGTAGATCGTCACCGGATCGTCGAGCTGCTGAATGACGCCGCTCTTCATGATGGCGATACGGTCGGCAAGCGTCAGCGCCTCGATCTGATCGTGGGTGACGTAGATCATCGTGTTCTTGAGCGCCTGATGCAGCCGCTTGATCTCGACGCGCAATTCGGAGCGCAGTTTTGCGTCGAGGTTCGACAGCGGCTCGTCGAACAGGAAGACGTCGACGTCGCGCACCAGCGCCCGGCCGATCGCGACGCGCTGGCGCTGGCCGCCAGAGAGTTCCGAGGGCTTGCGCTTCAAGAGCGGCTCGATCTGCAGAATGCCGGAAGCGCGTGCCACGCGGCGGTCGATCTCGTCCCTCGGAACCTTGGCAACGCGCAGGCCGAACGAGAGGTTCTTCTCAACCGTCATCTGCGGATAGAGCGCGTAGGACTGGAACACCATGCCGATGCCGCGGTCCTTGGGCTCTTCCCAGGTGACGTTCTTGTCCTTGATGAAAATCTGCCCTTCGGTCGGTTCCAGAAGCCCGGCGATGCAGTTCAGCAGCGTGGACTTGCCGCAGCCCGACGAGCCGAGCAGTACCAGGAACTCGCCGTCATGGATGTCAAGGTTGAGGTTTTCCAGCACCTTGACCGAGCCGAAGGACAGCGACAGTTCTCGGATGGAAACGCTGCTCTGAGTGCGCGTGGAAACATTGTTGAGCATCAGGCTTATCCTTTGACTGCGCCGGCCGCGATGCCGCGGACGAAAAGCCGGCCGGAAACGAAATAGACGATCAGTGGAACCGCACCCGTCAGCAGCGTCGCCGCCATGTTGACGTTGTATTCCTTCACGCCCTGGACGGAATTGACGATGTTGTTGAGCTGTACGGTCATCGGATAGGTATCCGGGCGGGTGAACACCACGCCGAACAGGAAGTCGTTCCAGATGCCGGTGGTCTGCAGGATCATCGAGACGACGAAGATCGGCAGCGACATGGGCAGCATGATCCGCAAATAGATCTGCCAGAACCCTGCCCCGTCGATGCGCGCCGCCTTGAAAAGTTCTTCCGGCAGCGAGACGAAATAGTTGCGGAACAGCAGCGTCTGGATCGGCATACCGAAGATCGAATGCACCAGGATGAGGCCGTAGAGCGTGCCGTAGAGGCCCATTTCGCGCAACACGATGACGATCGGATAGATCATCACCTGATAGGGGATGAAGGCGCCGACGATCAGGATCGTGAAAAAGATCTCCGAACCCTTGAACCGCCAGTTGGCAAGCGCGTAGCCGTTCACCGAGGCGATCGCGATCGACACGATCACCGATGGCACGGTGATCCGAACCGAGTTCCAGAAGCCGCGCGAAAGACCGTCGCAGTTCAAGCCCGTGCAAGCCTGCGCCCAGGCCTTCACCCAGGGCTCAAAGGTGATCTCCATCGGCGGCGAAAAGATATTGCCGAGACGGATTTCAGGCATGCCCTTCAGCGACGTGACGACCATCACGTAGAGAGGCACGAGGTAATAAAGTGCAGCCAGGCCAAGCGCACCGTAGACGATGATATTGCGCGACGAGAGAACCTTGCGGGGGCGTTTTCCCTGCGGACCGGCTTCCAGCCGGGAACCGGCCGGCCCGGAGATGGCGGCCCCAGAAATGGGCATCGTGAGCGATTTATCCACGCTTGCGTCCTCCGAATTCGAGATAGGCCCAGGGAACGATGATAATGGCGACGGCGAGCAGCATCATCGTGGATGCGGCAAAGCCCTGGCCGAGGTTCTGGGCGAAGAACATGTAGTCGTAGACGTATTTGGCAGGCACGTCGGAGGCTATGCCGGGTCCGCCGCTCGTCTGCGCCACGACAAGGTCGTAGATCCTGACGATGCCGCTGGCGATGATGACCAGGGTAGTGACGAAGACCGGCCTCATCATCGGGATGATGATGAAGAGGTAGGTCTTCCACATGGGGATGCCGTCGACGCGTGCGGCCTTCCAGATGTCCTCGTCGATGCCGCGAAGCCCCGCAAGCATCAGGCACATGACAAGCCCCGTCCCCTGCCAGAGTGCAGCGATCAGGATGCCGTAGATGACGATATCGGAATTGTAGAGTGGATCGAACGCGAAGCTCGTCCAGCCAAGCGAGCGTATGACCGATTGCACGCCAAATTCAGGATTGAGGATCCACTGCCAGACAAGGCCGGTGACGATGAAGGACAGCGCGAACGGATAGAGGAAGATCGTCCGGAACGTGTTTTCGAACCGGATCTTCTGATCCATCAACGCGGCCAGCAGGAAGCCGATAGTCAGGCTAAAAATCAGCGACAGGCACCCGTAGGTCGCCAGATTCTGGATCGAGACGATCCAGCGCGGCGTATCCCAGAGCCGCTCATACTGTTCCAGGCCGACGAAGGACAGGCGTGGCAGGAGCTTGGAATTTGTGAAGGAATAAACGACGGTCCAGATCGTGCCGCCGAGGAAGATCACCACGGCCGTCAGCATCATCGGGATCGAGGCAATCTTCGAATTGAGATTGCGGAATAACTGATTGGGTCGGCCGGGCTGAGTGTGCGCCGCCATGGTCAACTCCTCTGGATGGCAAAGGCTGCTGGAAGCGAGCCACCACCGGCCCCGCCCCTTTCGGACGCGGAGCCGGCTGTTGGATCGCTGTCTGTCGGATCAACCGGCCTTGGAGAAAATAGCCACGAAGCGCTTCTGGGCTTCCTCGGCAGTGATCGAGGTATTGGCGAAGAACTGCGACATCAGGTCTTCCAGCTGCTTCTGCGTATCCTGCGTGATGAGCTGGTCGGTGCTGGTGACGACATTGCCCTTGGCAAGGATCTCGAGGCCCTTCTTCATGCAGTCGTTGGCGGCCGCAAGATCGACGTCGCCACGCACCGGCAGCGAGCCCTTCTTGAGGTTGAAGGCAACCTGCGTCTTGGCATCGAGAAGCGTCGAGGCAAGTACTTCCTGCGCTTTCGTCTTCGCCGCATCCTTGAGGACCGGGAAGTAGAAGGCGTCACCGGCGGTCGAGATGATCTCGTTCACGCCGAGGCCCGGCAGGCAGGTGTAGTCGACACCGGCTTTTTTGCCGGCCAGCTGGAATTCGCCCTGCGCCCAGTCGCCCATGATCTGGCCGCCGGCCTTGCCGGTGATCACCATGTTGGTCGCCTGGTTCCAGTCCTGGACGTTGGTGCCCTTCGACATCTTGCGGGCGTCGTCGGCGGCCTTGAAGACTTTGGCCATTTCCGGACCGGCCGCAACCTTTGCGTCCTTGTCGCCATAGACCTTCTGGTAGATCTCCTTGCCGCCGATCGCGACCGTCAGCACGCTGAACAGGCCGGTCGACTGCCAGGCCTGACCGCCGATTGCGAGCGGCACGATGCCTGCCTTTTCAAGCGCCGGGGCTGCTGCGACATATTCGTCCCAGTTCTTCGGAACCGCAACGCCCGCCTTCTTGAAGGCGTCGTTGGAAAGCCACAGCCATTGCCAGGAATGGATGTTGAGCGGCACGCAATAGATCTTGCCTTCGAAAGTGCAGGATTTCAGCAGGCCCGCAGGGCGGACGATCTTGTCCCAACCTTCCTTCTTGGCGAGATCGGTGAAGTCGCGCATCAGGCCGGCCTGGACCAGTTCTTCGGCCTGGCGGCCGTGGTTGAACTGGGTGGCCGCCATCGGATCGCCGCCGGTGATACGGCTGATCATGATCGGACGGGCGGTACCGCCGGAACCTGCAATCGCGCCGTCAACCCATTTGTTGCCGGTTGCGTTGAAAGCCTTGGCGAGTTCCGCGACAGCGGCAGCCTCGCCCCCGGACGTCCACCAATGGGTGACTTCGAGATCGGTGGCGTGAGCCGCACCAAGCGGCAGCATCACGGTTGCGGCAAGAACAGCCGCCATAGAACGAATATTCATGAGTCTCCTCCCTCACTGAAACGTTGCCGTAAAAACGTAGGGCAATCCCGGATATCGCGCAACCGGTTTTGTCGGAAAAAATTTGTTGGCGCAGGGAATGCAACCTGAAGAAGATGCCACCGTATTTCGACGGTCAGCGAATTTGTTCTTCAAGTGGGACGAATAGCCACGTAATAGGCGTCAATTCGCCGATATCAGGCAGCCTACCTTTCGCGCCTGCAAAAATTTCTTTCGCATCTGCGTTGTGCAACTCAGAGGAAGGTGGTTCCTGTATCGGGCAAAATTCCTCTCGACATTTTACCTGTATCGTTTCAGTTATAATTTTCGTGTTGGAGGACAGGGAGGTGTCGCGACGTTTCCAGGCAAGCTTGGGCCCTTTATAGTGGCCACCTGACTCGGGCAGCGACGGCAAATCATGGATGACAGCGGAAGATCTAGGACGGGCGGAACGCAGACGGCGGTCCGTGAACGTCCTACCTTGAAAACAATCGCCTATATGACGGGCCTCGGCATCACCACCGTTTCACGTGCGTTGAAAGATGCGCCGGATATCGGCGCCGACACCAAAGAACGCGTCCGCCTTGTTGCCAACCAGCTCGGCTATCAACCGAACCGCGCCGGAGTGCGCCTCAGAACCGGCAAGACCAACGTCATCGCCCTCGTGCTCAGCATCGACGAGGAGCTGATGGGCTTCACCAGCCAGATGGTGCACGGCATTTCCGAAGTGCTGGGCGGCACGCAATATCACCTCGTGGTGACGCCGCATTCCTTTCAGAAGGACCCGATGGTGCCGGTACGCTATATCCTCGACACCGGCTCGGCGGACGGGGTGATCATCTCGCGTATCGAGCCCGACGACGCGCGGGTGCGGCTGATGACAGAGCGGAATCTGCCCTTCGTCACCCACGGCCGCACCGACATGGGGATCGTCCATCCCTATCACGACTACGACAACGAGGCTTACGCCTATAAGGCCGTTCAGAAATTGGTAGGGAAAGGCCGTCGGAGGATTGCGTTCCTGTCGCCGGGAAGCCGCTTCTCATTCTACGTCCACAGTCGCGTCGGCTTCGAACGCGGGCTTGCCGATTTCGGTGCCACCGAAGTGCCGATGGGCCGGGTGACCAGCGAGACGCCGCTTGAAGAAACCCGCGCCTATGCGGAACGGATGATGCGCGCAGCCGAGCCGCCGGATGGCATCGTTTCGATCAGCGGATCGGCGACGATCGCACTGGTGGCCGGTCTCGAGGCTGCCGGCAAGAAACTGGGCCACGATGTCGATATGGTATCGAAACAGTCGGCCGACTTTCTCAACTGGATTCGCCCGGAGATCTATACGGTCAGCGAGGATGTCCGCCAAGCCGGGCGCGAGCTTGCCAAGGCCCTGATGGCGCGCATCGATGGCGTCGGCCCGGAACTGCTGCAGAGTGTCGCAAAGCCCGTCTGGTCGAAGATGGCGCCGAAGGACTGAAACGAAAACGCCCGCCGGATTGGCGGGCGTTTTGCGTTGCGCGGATCAATGATCAGGCAAATTCGCTAAGGCCGCTGCCCCATGGGCCGTGATGCTTGTCGACGCCGTCGAGGCGGTCGAAGCCATGGGCGCCGAAGAAGTCGCGCTGCGCCTGGATGAGGTTCGCCGTGCCACGGCCGCGACGATAGGCGTCGAAATAGGAGAGCGCCGAGGCGAGCGCCGGAACCGGCAGGCCGGAGAGAGAGGCGTAAGAAACGACGCGACGCAACGGAGCGTCGGTATCCTTGACCATCTGCGCAAAGGCCGGCGTGACGATCAGGTTGGCGACATGCGGATCCTTGGTAAAGGCCGAGGTGATCTCGTCGAGGAAGGCCGAGCGGATGATGCAGCCGGCGCGCCAGATCTTGGCGATCGTCGGCATCGGCAGGTTCCAGTTATATTCGGCGGACGCTGCCGACATCACGGCGAAACCCTGCGCATAGGCGGCGATCTTGGCGGCGAGCAGTGCGCTTTCGAGGTCGGCGATGAAGGCAGCCTTATCCTTCGGCGCTTCCGCGACCTTCGGGAGGCCAAAAATCTTTTCGGCAGCCAGGCGTTCCGTTCTCTGGGACGAGAGGACACGGCCGGCGACGGCAGCCTCGATGGCGGTCGCAGCAACGCCCATGTTCTGGGCTTCGATGACCGACCACTTGCCGGTGCCCTTCTGGCCGGCGGCATCGACGATGATGTCGACCATCGGCTTTCCGGTAATCGGATCGGCTGCCTTCAGCACCGTCTGGCTGATCTCGATCAGGTAGGAGTTCAGGCGGCCCTCGTTCCACTTGCCGAACACGTCGCCGATTTCGGAGGCGCTCATGCCGAGGCCGTCCCGCAGGATGCCGTAGATTTCGGCGATCATCTGCATGTCGGCATATTCGATGCCGTTATGGATGGTCTTGACGAAATGGCCGGCGCCGTTTTCGCCGAGCCAGGCGACGCAGGGCTCGGCGTTGAACTTCGCGGAGATCGAGGTCAGCACCTTTTCGACGCGCTTCCAGCTTTCCTCGGTGCCGCCGACCATGATCGACGGCCCGTGGCGCGCACCCTCTTCACCGCCGGAAACGCCCATGCCGATGAAGGTCAGGCCGCTGTCCTTCAGATTGTCGAAGCGGCGCATCGTGTCGCGGAAATTGGCATTGCCGGCATCGATCATGATGTCACCGGCCGAAAGGTAAGGCTTCAGAAGCTCCATCTGCTGATCGACCGGATCGCCGGCCTTGATCATGATGATGATCGGCCGCGGCGGACGGATGGCGGCGACGAATTCTTCGAGCGTCTCGCAGGGGACAAGCTGGCCCTGCAGTTCGCCGGCTTCGGCGTAGAACTTGCGGGTCGCTTCCGGAGATCGGTTGAAGACGGCGATCTTATTGCCTTTTTCGGCAATGTTGAGCGAGAGGTTAGAGCCCATGACGCCGAGCCCGATAAGGCCGATTTCTGCCTGTTCCACGGATGTGCCTCCATATTGAGATTCGAGGGTGTTGTCGCATTCATATAGGGAAACGGCAAGGCGATGGCGACGCTAAACGATTAAATTTCCATGACACTCTGTCTTCGTCGCGGCGACGCAGCCACCGTTTTCTCCGCGGCGGACGGCGTCTTGCGGCTGCCAAATTCGGATGCCACAAGGAGGTATGAATACGCCCAAAGATACGCCGATACTGTCAATGCGCGCCGGCACTTACCGAGAGCGACCGGCGCACGGGACGCTTTCGAGGCTGTTTTGCCGTGTCTGGTCGCATCGCCTGCCGCAGGAGTTCGAGGGACAGATTGCTGTCGTGCCGGACGGCTGCTGCGACCTGATCTGGGCTGGCGGTCAACTGATGGTGATCGGCCCTGACCGCACTGCCGCCTTCCCTGCCCTCGCCCCCGGTGAATCCATCCTCGGCCTGCGCTTCAGGCCGGGTACTGCCCTGCATTGGCTCGACGTGCCGCTCCGCGAGTTGGTCGGACAAGCCGTGCCGCTCCGCGAGCTCCGGGACGACGTCCGGGCGATGGAAGATCGGCTTGCCGAAGCAAACTGCCCGATCGTAAGGCGGCGGCTGTTCGATGCTTGGGCGGCAGGAGAGGCATCACTGGCCGCCGAGCCTCAAAACGCGATGGGAATGCTCTTCGATGGGCTCGGCAGCGGCGTGCTGCATGGCTCGTTGGCGACGCAGGCACTCGGCGAAAGGACCCTGCGCCGCCAGAGCCACGATCACTTCGGATATGGGCCGAAAACTCTCGAGCGCATTCTTCGCCTCCAGCGCTTTCTTCGCATGGTCCGCCAGCCCGCATCCGGAAATCTCGCCATTCTCGCGCTTGAGGCCGGTTACGCTGATCAGGCGCACATGACGCGCGATGTGAAGGAGCTGACGACCTTTACACCTTGGGAAATCCGCAGACAGATCTGCAGCTGATTGTCCGTTTTGTTCAAGAACCGTCGTTTCTCTTCGGATAGACCGAGGGGAAACTGAGGAGGCTACCATGACCACCCTGCCCGCCCGTATAATTCATATCGGCATCGAGAGACCTTGGCAGCACGTCTACGCCTTCGCGAGCCAGCCTGAAAACATGCCGCTCTGGGCATCCGGCCTTGCCGCCGGGCTTACCCGTGACGGTGACCACTGGATCGGCGACGGCGGACCGGTCGGCCTGGTGCGCGTGCGGTTCTCGCCCGACAATCCATTCGGCATCCTCGACCACACGGTGACGATGGAAAACGGTCTCGTGGTCGAGAACCCGTTGCGCGTCGTGGCGAACGGTGATGGAGCGGAAATCATGTTCACGCTGTTGCAGCGCCCGGACCTCGACGACTCGGCTTTCGAGGCCGATGCCGCCCATGTGCGGAAGGATCTCAGGGCGCTGAAAAACCTGCTGGAAGAAAGGAAATAGGAGGGCCCGATGGGAACCAAGGGAGCGGATCGCAAGATCGACTATATCGAGTTCAACGTGAAGGACGTCGAAGCCGCCAAGGCTTTTTACGGCTCGGCCTTCGGCTGGACTTTCACGGACTATGGACCGGACTACTGCGAGTTTCAGGACGGAAGGCTGACGGGCGGTTTTGCGAAGTCGACGGACGTAACAGCCAAAGGCGGCCCACTCGTCATTCTTTTCGCGGACGACCTGGAAAATGCCCTTGAGCGGGTCGGTAAAGCCGGTGGCCGGATCGTCAAGCCGATCTTCTCGTTCCCCGGGGGGCGGCGTTTCCATTTCGCCGATCCGGAGGGCTACGAGCTGGCTATCTGGTCAGACAGATAGAGGTCAGGCCGCGGGACGCCGGCGGCGGTCGGCTGTTTCCTGCATGACCAGGAGCGCGCCGATCAGTTGTGAAGAGCCAGAAACACAGGGAGACATGCGGCAACGGACGACGACCGTCTGGCCGTCGGTCTGATCGGCGTAAGTCAATGATATGCTCTCGCCCGCAAAGCAGCGATCCAGGTTCGGCTTGAAATCGTTCTTGAAACGGTGAAGGCCGACGAATTCAGCAAAATGCCGGCCGATCAGCGCGTCGCGATCGAGATCAAGACGGCGTGCGTTGGTCTCGTTGGAGTAGAAGATCCGATATCCGGGCGCGATCACCACGATACGGTCGGAAATCCGATTGAGCAGAGCGTCGTCGAGAAAACCGTCTGCCGTCGCATCGGCGATCACACCATGATCGAGCGATTCCGGCTCCGGACGGCGATTGGCCGACAGACCGGTCTCCTGAACGACGTAGCGTTCCACCAGCATCTGCAGCAGATGACCGTTGCGACGAACGCAGCCGCGATCGTCGGCCTCTTCGTTCAGGAGGTCGAGTGCGAAGCGGAATTGCGCCTGGATGCTGGCCGGATCCTTGCTCTGGCTCGAAAAGACCGCGAGCAGAAGCGGATCGAGTTCACGATCGAGCGAAGTGGTTGCGTTATCGTCATTGCGCTCGACGGCCTGCCGTAGATCGGCATATTTTGACCAAAACAGATCGATCAACGCTTCCAAAATGCCCTCCCCCTCGTGCCGGAGATTATCGCCGATCGTTCCTCAAGATCGGCGCCTCCAATATCCAATGCGATTCAGATTAATTTATTCCTCAAAAGCAGACCCGATTTATAGCCGGTGACTTAAAGTAAAATTGCAGTAATGCGGTCAGAAAAATCTCAAAATCTGCTTAGAGATAGCGCTTGATATGCCACCGGTCGTGGTACCAGAGCCACTGTTCGGGATATTCGCGAACCCAGCTTTCCACCTTGTCGTTGAGGAGCTGCCCGGTCGCCTGGAGATCGAGTTTGCCGTTGGCGTCCCGCGGCAGTTCTACCTTCGGTTCGATCTCGAGCCGGAAACGATTGCCCGGCAGTCGGATGCAGCGAGCCGGATAGACTTCGGCATCGAACTGCCGAACCAGCTTTGCGAGCAATGGGCTCGTCTGGACGGGCTGCCCGAAAAAGCTGGTCTTGAGGCCCTTGCGGAATTTCTGATCCACCAGAACGCCGACACCGCCGCCCGTTTCGAGCTTACGCGCCAGAGCAAACGAAGAGCCCGCATGCGATGGCACCAGCTGGCCCATGCGGGCGCTACGGAAGGCGAACACCTTGTCGGCGATATAGGGATTGTTCGGCGGCCGGAACAGCACCGTCACTTCGAGGCCGAAGGCATTGCCGGCGACCGGCAGCAGTTCGAAATTGCCTGTATGGGCCGTGAAGACGATGAACGGACGCGGATTGTCACGAAGATCGGCGAAGATCGGAATGCCGGAGACTTCCACCCTGCCCGGCTTCTCCTGTTCCGGATCGAAATCGAACAGCCGGTCGAGGAACACGTATTCGGCGGCGAGCCGGCCCATATGGCCCCAGCTCGCTATGGCGATCTGCTCAAGTTCCTCGTCGGTCTTTTCCGGATAGGCGTTGCGCAGATTGACAAGCATCAGCTTGTGGCGGCCGAGCTTTGGCCCGATGCGCCGCGCCATCCGGTCGGCGAACCGGATGCCCGGATCCGCCGGAAAAATCTTCAGGAAATTCAAGAGCCCGAACGCGCTCTGCGCCACCAGCCATTGCTGGAAGTGGAGTAGCGCCAGAGCGATCCGGGTAAGGAACATCTTCAAAGGAGACGCCTCAGTCCATCCGGAGCACGATTTTGCCGAACACCTGGCGAGTTTCCATCCGCTCCAGCGCCTTGTCGATCTCGGCGAAGGTGACTTCCGTGTCGATCACCGGATGAACAATGCCCTGAGCCATCTTCTGCATGGCATTCGCCATGTTCTCCATGCGGCAGCCGAATGAGCCGAACAGCTTCAGCTGCTGCTGGAACAGCATCATCAGGTTCATGTCGGTCGAGATGCCGGACGTGGAGCCACAGGTGACGAGGCGGCCGCCACGCTTCATGCACAGCATCGAGCCGGCCCAGGTATCCTTGCCGACATGTTCGAAGACGACGTCGACGCCCTTCTTCTTGGTGAGCTTGCGCACGACGCCTTCAAACCGGTCGGTGCGGTAGTTGATGACGTGATCGGCGCCGAGCGCCTTGGCCCGTTCGATCTTGTCGTCCGAACCGACCGTGGTGATCACCGTGCAGCCGATCTTCTTGGCGAGCTGGATCGCCGCCGTGCCGATGCCGGAGCCGCCGGCATGGACCAGAATGGTTTCGCCCGGCTGCAGCTTGGCATTGTCGAACAACATGTGCTCGACGGTCCCGAAGGTGACCGGTGCCAGCGCTGCGGCAATCGCATCGACGCCCGGGGGTGCCGGCACGAGCAGGCGGGCCGGCAAATTGGCCTTTTCCTGCGCGAAACCGTCAAGGTGGAAGCCGTGCACGCCGGACACGTGTTCGCAGAGATTGTCGCGCTTCTCGCGGCAGGGCTTGCAGAGGCCGCAGGTGCGCGCGCCGTAGATCGACACGAGCTGGCCGGGCAGGACGTTCGAAACGCCCGGCCCGATCGCCTCGACGACGCCGGAGGCTTCCGCTCCGATCGTCAGCGGCATCTTGCGCTTGGCGAACGCCATGCCGCGCCAGCCCCAGACGTCGATATGGTTAAGCGCGACGGCCTTGACCCGCAGCGTTACCTCGCCTGGGCCTGGGGCCTCGGGCTCGGGAATGTCCACGGCTTCGAGCTTCCGGTCATCGATCAGTTGCAGAGCGCGCATAATAGGTCTTCCTTCGCCCGGAGGCGTCCCAATTCGTCAAACGTGATTGGCGACGGTCTCTAAGCCGGTTCCAGCGCCATGACAAGGCTGGCGTTCTGTCCGCCGAAGCCGAATGAGTTGGAAAGGACCGCTGTCGGCTGTCCATCCCGCTTTTTGTTCGGCACGACATCGAGCACGATCGTCGGATCGGGGTTGGTATAGTTGATGGTCGGCGGCAGGGTTCCGGTCAGCATCGTCTGGATCGAGAAGACGGCTTCGACGGCGCCGGCCGCAGTCAACGTATGGCCGATCATCGACTTGTTGGAGGAAACCGGGATTTCCTTCAACCGGTCGCCGAAGACGGCGAGCATAGCGCCATATTCCATCTTGTCGTTTTCCGGCGTCGAGGTGCCGTGCGCATTGATATAGCCGATGCTGCCCTCATCCATGCCGGCGTCTGCCAGCGCCGCGCGGATCGTCGCAATTGCCGGGCCGCCGTCAGGCGAAGAACGGGTGCGGTGGAAATGGTCGGCCTTTTCGCCGCAGCCCTTCATGATGCCGAGCACCTTGGCGCCGCGGGCGATGGCCGATTCGAGCGATTCGAGCACCAGCGTCGCCGCGCCTTCGGCGATGACGAACCCGTCGCGGTCCTTGCTGAACGGCTTTGACGCCTTTTCCGGCGGATCATTCTGAGTGGAGAGTGCGGAGAGGAGCGAGAAGCGGATCAGTGCTTCGGCGCTGACCGAACCGTCGGTCGCAACCACCAGCGAGCGATCGGTGCGGCCCTGACGGATCGCTTCGACGCCGAGCTGGATGGCGGTGACACCGGAGGCACAGGCCGTCGAGAGGGTCACGGGCAGGCCGCGCGTGCCGAACTTGTCGGCGAGGCGTTCGGAGATCGACCCGAATTGCACGGCTTCGAGGAAGACCGGATCGGGACGTTCGCGCATGGCGGCGAGGAAACGGTCATAGGCGTCGCCTTCGGCCTTCGACGGCGGAGCGCGGTCGGCAAGCGCGAAACGATCGCTCCATTCCGGCTCGACCGGCGGTGCGGCAAGAAAGAGCGGTCCGTCGAAATCGCCGGAAAGACCCGACTGCGCAAGCGCTTCGACCGTCGTCTCGCGGGCAAAAGCGAAGGAACGTTCGACAGAGTTTTCGGCCGGAACGGCAATGAAATCCACCGTGCCTGCGATCCGGGTGGAAAGGCCCTCGGTCGGGAAGCGGGTCACCTTGTGGATGCCGGAGGTGCCGGAGGTCAGCGCCGCCCAGTTGTCGGCAAGGCCCTGGCCGAGCGAGGTAATGACGCCCATGCCGGTGATCGCGATGATCGGACGGCCGAGATGATCCTTGAAGCGGTTGTCGCTCATCAAAATCTCCTTTACGCGGCCGAGAGGACTGCAAGGCCCTCGCCGCGCGTATAACCGACCGTCGTCACCACGGCATGTTTCGCGGGCCCAGCCATCGGCTTCTCGTTTTCGGCATCGAATGTGGGTACTGTGGCTGCGCCGTCCAAGGTCAGTGCCGCAAGCGCCAGACCCAGTGGGAACTGCGCCTCCATGCCGTGGCCGGTGACGCCGCCAAACCCGCGGATCGCCGCTCCGGGGAATTCGATCTCCAGCAACGCCTTTTCCCGCGACGCAAGATCGACGACGCCGCTCGCGCCCGAAAACACGACCGTATCGGCCTTGGAAATGCCTGAGGCAGGGGCGGCGAGACGGGTGATGCGCTTTTCGAGGCGGCCCTCGTCACGATTGCCGCGATCGCCCTCGATCGCGTCGATGACGGCGTAGATATGGGCGCCGCGCGTTTCTGCGTGGGCGCGCGATTCGAGCACCAGGAAGGCCCCGACCGTGCCCATGATCATGCCGCCGCCATTGTCGGCCGAGCGTGACCAGAGAGGATGCCAGCCACCCGTCGCATGCGCACGAATACCCTCGACAAGAAGGATGATGTCGGCGCGTTCGGCGACGAAGGCGCCGCCGACCAGACTGTGGGTCGATTGGCCGGCCTTGATGCGGTGGAAGGCGGTCTCGACGGCGGAAATGCCGGCCGCCTCTTCGCCCATGAAGGTGCGCGACGAACCGGTGACCTTGTGGACGATCGAGATATTGCCGGCGACCAGGTTGGAAAGCTGCGCCAGAAACAGCGTCGGGCGAAGCTCGGTCGTCAGCTTCTCGTTCAAAAGCATTTCGCGGTCGTTGCGCTTCAGCGCTTCGTCGACGATCAGCGAATCGACCTTGATGTCGCGCTCGCCGCCGCCGGCGGCCACGATCATGTCCATGGAAGCGCAGGCTTCCGCATCCGTCTTCAGGCCAGCGTCGTCGAGCGCAAGGCCTGCGGAAAACACGCCGAGCCGCTGCCAGTTCTCCATCTGGCGCTGGTCGCCACGCTTGGCGATCTGCGCCGACCAGTCGATCTCGGGCATCGGATGCACCGGATACGGCGCGAAACGATCGGTCTCGACTTTCGGGGCACCCGCTTGCAGCGACGACAGGAGCTCGATATGCGGCTCCTTGCCCACGCCCTGGCTGGTGACGATCCCGATACCAGTGATCACGACATCATTGTCAGACTTCATAATGTCCTCTTTGACCCACCGGGTTGAACGGGCAGGCTTTTATGCGCTTGCGGCAATCGCATCCATCAGGCCGACCTCTTCCGCGCGCTTGCGGATGACCGGCGCCAGCGGGATTTCGCTGAACGGCATGGTGCGCAGTTTGAGCTGTGCGTCGCAGACCTTCTTGCCGTTACACGTGATCTTTGCCTTGGTCACCGCGTAACCGGACCCCTCATGCTCCAGAAACGCCTCGATGTCGAGAACCGCGTCGGGCTCCACAAAGGCGCGCATCTTGGCGCCGTCGACCGACATCAGGAACGGCATGGCGGCGAAATCGGTGGCGGCAAGCACTAGGAAACCGGAGGCCTGCGCCATGGTCTCGATCAGGAGCACGCCAGGTACCAGCGGCATTCCGGGAAAATGGCCTTCGAAGACAGGGCTTTTGGAAGGCACGACAGACCGCGCCTTCAACACTTTGGCCCCAAGATCGACCGCTTCGACGCGGTCGATCATCTGGAAATATTCGAGCAGCATGAGTTTGCCGGCCCGGGATGATCGGTGACGATCAGCCCTTGGCCGCCTTCAGCTCGTCGATCTTGGCACACAGGTTCTTCAGGACGAAGTACTCTTCGGTCGAAACCTTGCCCTCGTTGACTTCCTGGGTCCACTGTTCCAGCGGAATCTTGATCCCGAATTCCTTGTCGATGGCGAACACGATATCCAGGAAGTCCAGGCTATCGATGCCCAGGTCATCGATCGTGTGGCTTTCCGGCGTGATCGTCTCGCGATCGATTTCGCTGGTCTCAGCGATGATGTCGGCAACTTTATCGAATGTAGCTGTCACGCCCATGTCCTTTGTCGAATATCCAAATCAAGGTTCCACATAGGGAAATCGATCACAAATGCCAATGGCCTCGTGTTCCCGCGTGAAAATTTGCACCGGAACTGTTGCCTAAACAGCAATCGCCTAGGCACCGGAAGCTCGGCTCTCGACCAGCGCGGTGCGGATCACCTCCAGAACCTCGCCCGATCGGACGTCGGTGCACACCCACTGGCTCGGCTGACCGTCCCAGGCGGTGCCGACGAACTTGCGGCCGCTGTCGGGGGCCTGGATCGTTTCGCCGTCGGCAATGCCGCCGCAGACGACCCGCACCGCGCCGCTGCGGAGAATGAAGAGGTCCGGCCGCACCAGATAGACGCAAGCCGTGCTGTCATGTACCGCCATGCCGGAAATGCCGACCCGGCTCTTGTAGAACTCGATGTAATATTGCGACAGGTCGGAGAGCAGCTGCACCGATTTTTCGCCCGACTTGGCCATGTCGGCAAGATACTCCCCCGTCATGATCGTCTTCAGCGTCACATCGAGCCCGACGATGGTGACCTTCCAGGGCGTGGTGAAGATGATGTCGGCGGCTTCCGGATCGCCATGGATATTGGCTTCCGCTGCCGGCGTGACATTGCCGTTCACATCGAAGGCGCCGCCCATGACGATGACTTCCTTGACGAGGCCGGCAAAATCCGGATCGGCCTGCAGCGCCAGCGCCAGGTTTGTCATGCGGCCGACGGCGATCAGCGTCACTTCGCCCGGATTGTCGCGGACGGTATCGATGATGAACTGGTAGGCGGGACGCGGGTCGAGCGGCCAGTCTATCGTGTCCGGCAGGCCGATATTGCCGAGACCGTCAAGGCCGTGCACGACGGAAGCGGCGCGATCGTCGCTTCGCAACGGATCGATCGTCCTGTCGGCGCCTCTGGCGATCGGCGCGGAAATTCCCCATTCCTGATGCAGGAACTGCGCATTGCGAGTGGTCAGATCAAGTGACACATTGCCGAAAACGGTCGTGACGCCAATCAGGTCGACTTCAGGATGCCGGTGCAGAAAGAGCAGCGCCATCGCGTCGTCAACGCCGGGGTCCGTATCGAAAATGACCTTGTGCATGTGCTTTCCTCGTTCGGCTCTTCGAAAGCCGCGCACAATAACGCCAAACCAATGATGCGCAATCCCGGAAGCAACATGGCTGGAGTTCCGCTGGAGATGGTTGCGGTCAACGCGGTTCGATGCGAGAAGCACGCCGCACCCGTCCGGATGCGCCTCCCCTGACAGAGTCTCCTCCCCTTGACCGACCTTGCATTCCAATTCCTCTTCCTGCTGTTTCTTGCCGCGATTTTTGCTGGTTTCGTCGATTCGATCGCCGGCGGTGGTGGGCTCATCACCATTCCGGTCATGCTGATCGCCGGCATCCCG
The DNA here is from genome assembly GCF_023006485.1 of Neorhizobium sp. BETTINA12A. Taxonomy (NCBI): domain Bacteria; kingdom Pseudomonadati; phylum Pseudomonadota; class Alphaproteobacteria; order Hyphomicrobiales; family Rhizobiaceae; genus Neorhizobium; species Neorhizobium sp. BETTINA12A. The sequence goes on along the minus strand of NZ_JALBGW010000014.1, from coordinate 9,355 downwards.
CCGCTCGAATCGCTTGCTACGAACAAACTGCAGTCGCAGTTCGGATCGGCATCCGCGACGATTGCCTATGCGCGGCGAGGTCACGTGAACTTAAAGAGTCAGTTGCCGATGGCGGCGATGTCGCTGATCGGCGGGGCCGTCGGCGCCGCGCTCGCGTCGTTGGTGCCGGCGGGTTGGCTTGCCGCGGCAATCCCGTTCCTGCTGATCGCCATCGCGCTGTTCTTCGCCATCAAGCCCAGTCTCAACGATATCGACAGTCACCGCCGGGTGACGCCTTTGGTGTTCGGGGTGACGATCGTCCCGTTGGTCGGCCTGTATGACGGCATCTTCGGGCCTGGTGCCGGCTCTTTCTACATGCTGGGTTTCGTACTGCTCGCCGGCTTTGGCATGCTGAAGGCGACCGCCCACACCAAGCTCATCAATCTCGGCTCGAATTTCGGCTCGTTCCTGGTCTTTGCGGCAACCGGGTCCGTACTTTGGAAGATTGGCCTGATCATGGGCGTCGGCCAGTTCCTCGGCGCCCAGGTCGGCTCACGGCTGGCGATGAAGAACGGCGCCAAGCTGATCAAGCCGCTGCTCGTCATCTCCTGCCTGGCGCTCGCCCTGAAGCTGCTCGCCGATCCGGCCCATCCCGTCCGCGTCTGGCTCGGCTTCTAGCCCTTCATCCTCAGCGGCAGACCGGCGGCGACGAAGAAGACCTCGTCGGCAGATGCCGCGATCCGCTGATGCAGCCTTCCGGCATGGTCTCTGAACTCCCGCGCCATTCTGTTGTCCGGCACGATGCCGAGGCCGACCTCGTTGGAGACGACGATCAGTTTCGCTGAGAGGCTTTCGAACTGCCGCACGAATGCGGCGGCGGCAGTGTCGATATCGCGCTCGTCCATCATCAGGTTGGTGAGCCAGAGCGTCAGGCAATCGACGAGGATGACCCTCCCCGGCGCATCGATGTCGGTCAGTCGCTCCACCAGATCGAGCGGCACTTCGTGCGTGGTCCAGCCGTCTCCGCGATCGACGCGATGCCGGGCGATGCGCTCGCGCATCTCGTTGTCATAGGCACGACCAGTGGCAACGTAATGCCGTTCCAGGCCGCTCTCTTGGGCAAGCCTTTCCGAAAACCCGGATTTGCCTGAGCGGGCGCCGCCGAGGACAAGGGTGACGTGACCGTTGCGTGTCATGGAGAAAATGGCCTGAACCAGAGGGGACCGGACGATTCGTAGACAGGAGGCGTCCGGCCCTGTTGGTGATGATGTCTCTGGATTAGCATTGCGGTCAAATGGTGCCGTCAGAAAGCACGGGTGTCAACCGATACCCGCTTGCCGTATTCAAGCCTCACCGACGAAAGGCCTCGGCTGACCGGGCTCGGCCAGCCGATTTTGACCGCAAATCCACGCAGGTGCCAAAAGGCCCACGAGCCAACATGACAATCGTGAATTCTACAACAATCGGAAGATGAAGCGTCCGCGGGCCAATAAAGCAGGCCCGCCATCGGACAGCGAGGGCAACCGGTACGCACTACCTGATCCGGCGCCAGGCGCGAGCTAACCGCCCGCATTAAAAGCAATAACGCGACATTCTTACCGGATGGTTAGTGAACTCCGGAAGTCACGCGATTTTCTCATTTTCCTTGCGGTTCCCTAAAAATGGGCCGTGGATAAATGATCCCAGGTCGCGCGTGTTGATTTCTGATCCCGAAACCCTACCGTGATTTGAGTTGACATATAAATGCGCAGTATCTGTGAAAAGCTGCCGCAAATGCGGATGTGGTAGATCCTTCGCAGGGCTGCTTGAAACTGCCTCCATCGGTTGATCACCATCTTGCGCTCTGCTGAAGTCAACACTGAAAGGAAACGGCCGGGAGGTCTCAAAATGAAAAAAATCCTCGCTTCCACGGTCTTCGCCGCTGGTCTTTATGCTTTCGCAGGGTCAGCCTCGGCGGACTGCGGTTCAGTCTCGATCGCCGAAATGAACTGGGCCTCAGCCGGCATCGCCGCCAATCTCGACAAGATCATCCTGGAACAGGGTTTCGGCTGCACCGTCGAACTCGTCGCGGGTGACACGCTTCCGACTTTCACATCCATGAACGAAAGGAGCCAGCCGGACCTCGCACCGGAATTCTGGATCAACTCCGTCCGCACGTCCCTCGACAAGGCCGTTGCCGAAGGCCGCCTGGTGATCGGCGCCGAAATCCTGTCGGATGGAGCCGTCGAGGGCTGGTGGATCCCGAAATTCCTTGCCGACTCGCATCCGGACATCAAGACGGTCGCGCAGGCGCTCGCCCATCCGGATCTCTTTCCGGCTCCGCAGAAGTCGGCCAGAGGCGTCGTCTACAACTGCCCGTCCGGATGGAGTTGTCAGATTTCGACCGCGAATCTTTTCAGGGCTCTCGGCGGCAAAGAGAAGAATTTCGACCTGATCGACACCGGCACGGCGGCAGGCCTCGACCAATCGATCGCCGCCGCCTTCGAGAAGAAGACCGGCTGGCTCGGTTATTACTGGGCGCCAACCGCCTTCCTCGGCAAATACGAGATGGTGAAGCTCTCCTTCGGCGTGCCGCACGACAAGGCCGATTGGGACGCCTGCACCGCCGTCCCCAACTGCCTGAACCCCAAGGTGAACTCTTATCCGACCTCGCAGGCCTTCACCCTGGTGACCAAGCAGTTTGCTCAAAAGGCCGAGGTTGCGATGGACTATATCAAGAGGCGCAAGTGGAGCAATGCGACGGTCAACGGCGTGCTCGCCTGGCAGGAGGCCAACAAGAGCACCAACGAGGCTGCCGCCAAACATTTCCTCGAAACCAGTCCGGACATCTGGACCAAATGGCTGGCCCCCGACATCGCCGATAAGATCAAGGCGTCGCTCTGAGCCGGCCATTCGGGCGGGCGCTGCTGGAGCCGCCGGCGTCGCGAAGAGGCGCGCGTGGCCGCGGCTTGAAATCATATAAAGACTTCTTTATATGATTGATCGCTATTGCAAGGAGCGCCCATGCCGACCGCCAATGCACTGACCGAACTTCTGGCCGAGAAGGGCGTGCTGCTGGCTGACGGCGCGACCGGCACCAATCTCTTCGCCATGGGCCTGGAAGCCGGTGAAGCGCCGGAACTGTGGAACGAGGCCGCGCCTGAGAAGATCGAGAAGCTGCATCAGGATTTCGTCGACGCAGGCGCCGATATCATCCTCACCAATTCCTTCGGTGGCACGCGCCAGCGGCTGAAGCTGCACAAGGCGGAAGGCCGGGTGCACGAACTCAACAGGCTTGCCGCCGAGATCGCCCGCAAGGTGGCAGACAAAGCGGGCCGCAAGGTGATCGTCGCCGGTTCGGTCGGTCCGACCGGCGAACTGTTCGTACCGCTCGGCGCCATGACCTATGAGGATGCAGTCGCCGCCTTCGCGGAACAGATCGAGGGCCTGAAGACCGGCGGCGCCGATATCGCCTGGATCGAGACCATGTCCGCGCCGGAGGAAATCCGCGCAGCGGCCGAAGCGGCCGTCCAGGTCGGCTTGCCCTATACCTACACCGGCTCTTTCGACACGGCCGGCAGGACGATGATGGGCCTCGACCCCAAGCAGATCCACAGCGTAGCAAAGGATGTCGGCGAAGGCCCGGTCGCGGCTGGCGCCAATTGCGGCGTCGGCGCCTCCGATATCCTGTCCAGCCTGCTCGACATGACAGCGGCCGATCCTGACGCTGTCACCATCGTCAAAGGCAATTGCGGCATTCCGGAATTTCGTGGCTCGGAAATCTTCTATTCCGGCACGCCGCCGCTGATGGCCGAATATGCGCGGCTTGCCCGCGATGCCGGCGCAAGGATCATCGGCGGATGCTGCGGCACGTCCTGCGAACACTTGGCCGCGATGCGCTCGGCGCTCGACGATCACACCCCCCGGCCGCGGCCGACGATCGAGGAAATCGTCGACAAGATCGGTCCGCTGCGCAATAAGACCGCCAGCGAATCGGGCGGAGAATCCGGCCGGGAAAGACGTCGCCGCCGCGGCTGACGCGTGAGGGCTGAAAGATAGAGACATGGCAAACATATCGCCGATCGGCAGCCGGGAAACGGTAGCGGAAAGCCTTGCGAGTTTCTCAACCGAGAACCAATCCTGGCTGGCCCTGCTGATGGACAATCCGACATCCGACGATCTGCTGCTCGACGGCCTGCATCTCTATCTCGACCAGGCTTCGGAAGCGAAGTTCCTGAACTCCCTGAAACTGCAGAAGTGCGGCGAGTGGATCGGCGGCACCGCCCCTGCCCGGCTGCAGATTCGGCTGATGGAAGCGGCGAAATCGAGCCAGCATCCGGCCTATGCCGCCTTTCGCGACGGGTTGACCCGCTCCGGCGGACTGGAGCGGGCCTATCCCAAGGTTTGATTGAGACGGCCTAGCGGCGGTCGAGGGTCTCGGCGAGCCGCACCAGATCGAGGAACCCGCCGCGATATCCGAACGCATCCTCGCCGCGGGCATTACGCGCCATGTCGAGGATCAAGCGGTAGGGATAAGCGTCGAGCGCATCGGTGCCGCGCAGTTTTTGCCCGAAGGCTGCCACCGCTGTCGAGAACCGGACATCTTGAGGTGCTGACGCGAAGTCGCGCACCGCATTCATCTCGGTGACCGGCGTGGTGATCAGCTTGCTGCTATCGCCATCCGGCTGCTTGTAGCGGATTTTGACGAAGGCCATTTCGTCGGAGACAGCAACCGGCGCGGATGGTGCGGCCGGGCCGTAGCGCAGCGGATCGTTGAGTGCCGAGGCACTGCCCTTCGGCGTCACCTCGTAAATTGCCGTCACCGCATGACCGGAGCCGATATCGCCGGCATCCACCCGGTCATTGTTGAAATCCTCACGCTTCAGCGCCCGAGTCTCATAGCCGACCAAACGATATTCCGAGATCTGCTGCGGATTGAACTCCACCTGGATTTTTACATCCTTGGCGATCGGGAAAAGCGTCGAACCAGCCTCTTCGACCAGCGCCTTCTGCGCCTCGGCCAGCGTGTCGATATAAGCGGCGGTGCCGTTGCCGTTCTGGGCGAGCGTCTGCATCAGGCTGTCGTTAAGATTGCCTTCGCCGAAACCCAGAACCGACAGGAAGATACCGTCCTTGCGGCGCTGCTCGATGAGGCGCTTGAGGTCTTCGTCGCTGGAAGCGCCGACATTGAAATCGCCGTCAGTCGCGAGCATCACCCGGTTGACGCCGCCCTGGATAAAAGCCCGGCGCGCCAGCCGATAGGCCGCATCGATGCCTTCAGCCCCGGCCGTCGAACCGCCCGGCCGTAGATTGTCGATCGCGGCGAGGATCTTGTCCCGTTCGCGAGCGGAGGTCGGCTCCAGCACCGTTCCGGCATTGCCGGCATAAGTGACGATCGACACCTTGTCCTCCGGCTTCAATTTGCTCACCAGCAGGCGGAAGGCACTTTTGAGCAAAGGCAGCTTGTCGGGCGCGTTCATCGAGCCGGAGACGTCGATCAGGAAAACGAGATTGGCGGCAGGCTGCGAGGCCGGCGCGGTTTCGAACCCCTTGATCGCCACATGCATCAGCCGCGTTCCCGTATTCCACGGAGTGGGCGTGACGGTGACGGTGGTGCGAAAGGGCTCGTCCGCCGTCTGCGGTCGCGGCCAGTCATAGGGGAAATAGTTGATCATCTCCTCGACCCGCACGCTGTCGGGATTGGGCAATCGTCCTTCCATCAGCGAGCGACGCACGAAGGCGTAAGATGCCGTGTCGACATCGACCGAGAAGGTCGAAACCGGATCGGTCGCGACGTTTTTCACCGGATTGGTATCCGCATTGGCGAAGCGATCGCGGCTTTCTTCAAGCGGCGGCAGGATTTCGCGCTCAGTTGGCGCATAACGGGGAGCAGCGGCCATCGGTGCTGCGCGCTCGGCCATCACCGGGGGCGCCGGCATGGGAGCAACCGATGGGCTGGGCGCAGCGCTCCGCTTGGCCGCACCGCCATTTGCCTCCTGCTTGTTCAGCTGGCGGGCAATATCCGCGGAGCTAAAATCCCTCTGCTTCGAGGATTGAACCGACGGTGCGGCATAGACCTTACGATCGGCTTCCTGCTGCGGTTCGGCCGGCTTCGCGACCGATGGTACCGGCACTCTCTCCGCCACGGGCTTCGGTGCGTCCATGACGTGCGGCAGCGCGACCTGCCCTGAGCTCGGCAGGTTGCCGCGCGTCAGTTCGAATGTCAGCAGGGCAGCCGTCGGAATGATCAGCATCGTCGCAAGTGCGGAGCCTGCGAGATAACGGTGTTGGGTAACCATGCGGATGCTCCAGATCCTATTGAGAACAGAGCTTTGACGCTGCCGCCAGGAACTTCCTTTGCTGCGCGCCGCATTTTTTTCCGTCTCGTCGAAGGCCTGCATGGCGGCGGCAAGCGCGCGGGCGCGAGCCGCATCGGAAGCGCGAGGCGCCGGGGCCAAATTGCCGAGCTGGTCGAATTCGTCCGTCATGGTCAAACCGCCTCCTTCTTCAGAAGGTCCTTCAATCGTTTACGCGCCTCGTGCAGATGCCAGGAGACCGTGTTTTCGCTGCAGTCGAGAATGCCCGCCGCAGCCGCATGGGACAGACCCTCGCTATGGACCAGCAGGACCGCATCCCGCTGTTTTTCCGGCAGGCGGCGCACCGCCGCCCATAGCCAGTCGCCGCGATCGTCCTCCTCCGGCTGCAGATGCGAAAAGAAGATCGGGTCGTTTGCAAGCCGGTCCTGGTCCCGTCGCCGGCGGGAGGACTGGCGCTGATGGTCGCGCACCGCGTTCAGCGTCAGCGTGTAGAGCCAGGTGCGGAACGCCGACTGTCCTTTGAAGCTGCGGATCGCCTTGCCCAGCCGGATGCAGACGTCCTGGGCGATGTCTTCCGCATCGCTTTCCGTGCCGCACCAGCGCCAGGCGACGGCATGAATGAAATCGTAATGCGCTTCGACGAGCGCTGAGAACGCATTGCGGTCGCCTTGGCATGCCTTATCGAGGATTTCCGCGCTCACTTGCCCGCCCGCTTTTCCGTCGCTTAAGAGCTTAGACGTTTCGTTCAGGAAATTCCTTGGGGTATCCCAAGAAAAAATTTTTAAGCTCACTGCACCAGCGCTTCCATATGGAACCGGAGCTGCCCCGGCGGGTAGCGATATTGCAGGCCAACCGGACAGGAGTTGCGGGCCGCACAGCCGGAAATCATGCAGACCGCCTTGCCCGCGTCACTTGCAAGATAGGCGTGACATCGAGGAATATCGAAGCCCGACAAGCCGACCGCGTTGACGGGACAGGCTGACAGGCAGGGCTTTTCTGCGCAGCTCTCGCAAGGATGCTCGGCCTCATCAGGCGAAATCTCTATCGCATACGGAAAACCCAGAGCGCCTCGATAACCGTGCCAGAGCCCGAACTGCGGATGGATAAGGATGCCGAGCGGCGAAGACTTCAGACCTTCAGCCCTCATCGCCCATTGCTGGAACGGCTGCCAGGGCGGATCGGAGGGGAAATAGGCAGCGGCTCCGAGCCGTTCGGCGAACGGCCGGATCAGAAACTTCGACCAGGTGTCGAGGGGATCGGGACCGTCATGGCCTTTTCGCCATTCCGTGAACGACGGCCAGATCGAACCGCCGACATTGCCGAGCAATACGACGGACCTGGCAAGCGTGCCGTCGCCCAGTAACGGCCCCTCGCCCGGTCCAAAATTCACCACGCCGCGGATCAGGATGCCGTGGGGTTCGAGCCCCGCGGCAATCTCGTCGAGAACCGGTGAAGGCGACCTCACCGAGGCCCCTGGTATCGGTAATGCGGTCGCCAGACCCCTTCCTGGATAAAATCGGCGACCAGCCGGGCACCGCCTTGCTCCCTGGCGGCATCGGGCTCTCTTCAGGTGAAGGCGTCGGGCATCGAATCCTTGCGATCCTTGATGAACGCCAGCAGCGCCTCGTCGATCGCGGGATCGAGCGGCGGTGCTTCGTAGCTGTCGAGCCAGGAGCGGCAGAGCGCGTTGGCGCGCTGCTCGATCCGCTTTTCGCCCTCGATTTCCCACTGTTCGAAGGAATTGTTGTCCATCAGCGCCGAACGATAGAAGGCCGTCTGGAAATGTGCCTGGGTATGGGCGCAGCCGAGATAATGGCTGCCGGGGCCGACTTCGCGGATCGCGTCCAGCGCCTGGCCTTCTTCGGACAGATCGACGCCCTGCGCCATCTTCTGCATCATGCCGAGCTGGTCCTGGTCGATCATAAATTTCTCATAGGACGACACGAGGCCACCCTCCAGCCAACCGGCGGCATGCAGCACGAAGTTGGTGCCGGCGAGCAGCGTCGTGTTCAGCGTATTGGCCGATTCGTGCGCCGCCTGGGCATCGGGCACCTTCGAGCCACAGAGCGAACCGCCGGTGCGGAACGGCAGGCCGAGGCGGCGGGCGAGCTGCGCCGCACCATAAGAGACCAGCGACGGTTCCGGGGTCCCGAATGTCGGCGCGCCGGACTGCATCGAGATCGACGCCGCGAACGTGCCGAACAGCACCGGCGAGCCCTTGCGGATCAGCTGCGTCAGCGCAGCACCGGCCAGTACTTCGGCAAGGATCTGCGTCAGCGTGCCGGTCACCGTCACCGGGCTCATGGCACCCGAGAGAATGAACGGCGAGACGACCGATGCCTGGTTATGCCGCGCATAAACCTTCAGCGCACCAAGCATGGTCCCGTCGAACACCATTGGAGAATTGGCGTTGATAAGGTTCAGGGTGACGCAATTGTTCTCGACGAACTCGTCGCCGAATACCAGTTTCGCCATGGCAACCGTGTCTTCGGCGCGTTCCGGCGCGGTGACCGATCCCATGAACGGCTTGTCGGAATATTTGATATGGCTGTAGACCATATCGAGATGCCGCTTGTTGACCGGCACATCGACCGGCTCGCAGACCGTGCCGCCCGACGAATGCATCGATGGCGCCATATAGGCGAGCTTCACGAAATTGCGGAAATCCTCGATCGTCGCGTAACGGCGCTTGCCGTCGAGGTCGCGCACGAAGGGAGGTCCGTAGACCGGCGCGAACACGGTCGCCTTGCCGCCAATCTGGACATTGCGCTCCGGATTGCGAGCATGCCAGGTGAATTCGCTCGGTGCTGTCTTCAGCAGTTCGCGGCAGAGGCCCTTGGGGAAATGCACCCGGTGGCCCCGAACGTCGGCACCCGCCTTTGCCCAGAGTTCGAGCGCCTCCTCATCCTCGCGAAATTCGATGCCGATCTCTTCGAGGATGAGATCCGCATTGCGCTCGATGAGGGTAAGGCCCTCCTCGTCCAGCACCTCGTAGACGCCGATTTTGCGGGTGATATAGGGCAAGGAAAGACCGGGACCGTTGCCTGCGCGGGCCGCGCGGCGGCCTGCCGCTCCCCGCT